>CAYZUW010000010.1:0-27284 GCA_964481325.1 uncultured Saprospiraceae bacterium | reverse complement strand
CATCCAAAATTGCCCATTTTTTGCAATCCGCTACTTTCCGGAGTAGACTCAATAGTTGATTTTTATTTACCCTTCGGACTATATTAATCTTGCCAATTAAAAGATTGTCAACATTGGGTGAAGTCTTATTCCTTCTAGCTACTCATTACTAAAGACAGCCAATTCTTCTAAAAGGAATCTCCGTGTAAAGGATGGTAGAGAATCCCGATTCTTCGATCGGGATGTGCGTAGCACCGTAGCGAACGCGGAGTCTCGTACAGCCTGACCCTGACTGAAGCCTTAGCGTCAGAAGGGGATACACCCAAATCAGTATGCTCTTTATGTTTCCTTCTACAAGTGATGAAAAAACAGTCATCTCAGGGTATTAAGCGCGTTTTTTATTGTTACATTCTATATAAACACACAAAAAAATTACTTATAATCTAGATTTAAGTTAAAAGGTAAATAGCAGTATATCAATTATTTAGGCTGATGTTTTTTGCATTAATCGAGTAGAATTCACTTAACAAGAATCACGCAGGCTGTCACACATCCTATGTTTTAAGAAAGCAACGAAGCATAGAAATGTACTTATTACATTATTTAACAACCAAATGAAAATGTTTTCACCTTTCCCAAAAAGGTGAATATTTAATTCCAATGTATGACAGAATTGGATATTTTAATAGATTCTCCAATAGGGGCACTGTTTATAGTCGGTAGCTCTATCTCTGTGTTTGCTATACTTGCTATTTTAGTATTGAGAAAAGGTACTGGACTACATAGCATGTTGGGCTATTTTTATTTGTTTGGAATAGGCTTTTCAAATTATGCTGCTATCATGTCTAATTATGAAGGTATGCTGCCTGCAACGACCATTATCGTTTCTGCACCTTTTTCCAGTCTTTTTTTAGTCCTTGGGATTGTATTTATAATTCCTAAAGAAAAAAGCGTACTGAGGATAAAGGCCCATGTCATATCGATGATGATTTCTTCCGTAGCCTTCGGATTTGGAGTCATTACGCAATGGTATCATTTCAATGTAAGCTTATTACATATTCTTCGATGGCCAGATGTTAGATCTGTAATGATTCTGTCTATGCCCTTATTTGTTATTGGATTACTTACCACCTTGCATTTTATGTTTAATAGGCAAGACAAATATTTAAAGGTTAGTTCTAGAGTTAAGGATAATAAGGAGGAAATTTCAAAAACCATCAGAGAAGAAATCACATCCGTACCTGTTAGTTCTCGTACAAATTCAGAAATTATATATCAAGAAGAGGCAAAAAAGACAGAATCACAACTTCCTCAAGGGAGCTAGTGCATTTGTCTAAACTGTCCCTTTTCTTCGGCGTCCTTAATTATAGACTCTTATTATTCTAAGAAATTATACTAAAGTCTTATATTGGGGTTATTACTAATATCAATTCGGAAGTATGCCAAAATATTCACTTAATATAAATAATCAGACCCATGAAGTAAATGTCGATAAAGACATGCCTTTGCTTTGGGTACTTCGTGACACCTTGGAAATGGTGGGCACCAAATACGGATGTGGAATCGCACAATGCGGAGCTTGTTCTGTTCATCTTAATGGAGGCGTTATTCGCTCCTGTTCGGTTCCAGTATCTGCCATTGGCGATAAAAAAATAACCACTATAGAAGGCTTAGACCCTGAGCATAAACATCCCCTGCAAGAAGCTTGGAGAGAATTTGATGTACCTCAGTGTGGTTATTGTCAAGCTGGACAAATAATGAATGCGGCTGCTTTATTGAAAAACAATACGGCTCCATCTGATCAGGACATAGACAATGCGATGGCCGGTAATCTATGCAGATGCGGTACCTACACACGTATCAAGGCTGCCATAAAATCTGTTTCTAAATAAACCCAAACGAAAATCATGACAAAGGATATAAAATTAAAAAGAAGGTCTTTTTTAAAACTGACTTCCACTATGGGGGGAGGACTTATATTAGGATTTAATTTGCTAAGTGCCTGTGAAGATGTGGCAGTTGAAAAAATAGTTGGCGCGGCTTTGCCTAAAGATTGGTTTACCTTAAACACATTTATCAAGTTAGGCGAGACGGGAATGGTAACTATTATGTCTCCCAATCCTGAAATTGGACAAAACGTTAAAACGTCCATGCCGATGATTGTTGCGGAAGAATTGGATGCTAGATGGGAAGATGTGATAGTAGAGCAGGCCCCATTGAGTCCTGGGTTTACACGTCAAGTCGCTGGGGGCTCACAATCCATCAGAAAAGGATGGGATAGCCTAAGGACTGCAGGAGCCACTGCAAGGCAAATGCTAATCAATGCAGCTGCTAAAAGATGGGAGGTAGATCCAAGCACACTTACAGCTGCGGATGGTATTGTTACAAACGGGAACGGAGATAAACTAGGGTATGGAGAGTTGGCTGTTGAAGCAGCAGGTTTGGCGGTACCTAAGGATGTAAAACTCAAAGAACCTTCTGAATATAAAATTATAGGGCATAGTAAGCCTAATGTAGAAATCAATAATATACTGTCAGGGAAACCTCTTTTCGGTATAGATACTAAAGAAGAGGGAATGGTCTATGCGGCTTCTATTCGACCGCCTTCATTTGGGATGTCTTTAGATAGTTTTGATGACTCAGCTGCTCGCGATATGAATGGAGTTATAGATGTCCTGAGATATGCGGATAACAAAATTACAGTTTTAGCAAATAACACATGGACAGCTTTTAAAGCGAAAGAACAAATCAAAGTTAAATGGAAGATAACGGGCACTTTAGAGTCTACAACTAATCACGATAAAGTCTTGCTTGCTTTACTGGACAAGAAATCGGCAAAGCCTAGGCGAAATGATGGAGACATAGATTCTGCCTTTAAGGATGCGGATACGGTGCTTGAGCGAGTGTATGAAGCACCTTTCCTTCCTCACAATTGTTTGGAGCCGATGAACTTCTTTGCCAAGATGGAAGGCGGAAAGTTAATTTGTAAAGGACCTATTCAGACTCCCGCCTGGGCTCAAAATAGAATCGCAGATATCACTAAGATTCCAAAAGAAGATATTTCTATTATGATGACTAGAATGGGTGGTGGATTTGGAAGACGCCTTTACGGGGATTTCTCTGATGAGGCGGCAGAGATAGCCCAAAAATCGGGTAAGTCCGTGCAGTTGATGTTTTCGAGAGAAGACGATATGAGCAGTGGTACCTATCGACCTGCGTCTAAGTACAAGATTAAGGCTGCTGTAAAAGATGGGGAGATCACAGCCTATCACTTGACAGAGGCTTGTTTCAACGGGAATATGTTTGATAGTATTCCGAACTATTTTCCAGCAGGCTCTATACCGAATATGCGCGTCGACACCAATACGGAAAAGAGTAATATTACCACAGGTGCGTGGAGAGCGCCTTATACTAACTTCTTAGCTTATGCAGAACAAAGCTTTTTTGATGAATTAGCACAAGAGATGGGAGTAGATCCTTTAGACCTCAGGATAAAGCTTTTTGAGAAAGCAAAAATGAATAAAGATGCTGGATATGAATATGATCCAGAAAGAGCCATCGGTGTGACGAAGTTAGCAGCAGAGAAAGCTGGATGGGGGAAGCAAAAGGAAGATGTTCATTTGGGATTGTCAGTTTATTTCTCGCACAATACCCATGTAGCAGAGGTAGCTGAGGTGCATATGACAGATGATGGTCCAGTCATCAAGAAGGTTACTGCTGCAGTAGATTGCGGAATCGTCATTAACCCTTACGCTGCTCAAAATCAAATAGAAGGTGGAATAGTAGATGGGATAGGGCATGCCATGTTCGGCCATTTCCCTATAGATAAAGGTAGAGCCAAGTCTGATAATTTTAATACTTACAGGATGATCAGGATGAATGAGGCACCAGAAATAGGAGTATATTTTGTGAAGTCAGAAAAATCTCCAACAGGTTTGGGAGAACCGAGTTTACCACCGGTTGGGGGAGCTATAGCCAATGCCTTATATAGAGCAACAAGAAAACGAATGTATAAACAGCCATTTATCAATCAAAACGAATTATTAGGATAAGAACGACTAATTTTGGTGTCAAATTTGTAATTCACCAATTCAGAAACACTATTAAATAATTTGAAACCTATGCGCTTTATTTTCATAGCAATACTAGCTGTATTGTCTCTTTCAGTAATTAATGCTCAAAACTTTGACCGAGCCAAAATGGATCAACTTTTTGACTTAGTCGATTCTCATCAGCAGGGTATGGGTAGCTTTTCTATATTCCAAGGTGGGAAAGAAGTCTATTCTAAAACCATTGGTTTTGTAGACGTAGATACTAAAAAACCTTCGGATAAGAATACAGTCTACAGAGTAGGTTCGGTTACCAAATCATTTACAGCTTGCATTATCATGAAGTTAGTTGAAGAAAAGAAGTTAAAGCTCAACACGCCTTTATCTAGATTTTTTCCTAAGGTAAAAAATTCATTGCAGATTACAGTGGAGCAAATGCTGCGCCATAGTAGTGGGATATATAACTTTACGAATACAGACGAGTATCTGTCTTATATGCAAAAGCCTTTATCTAGGGAAAAGGTAGTTGAAAAGATTATTGAATTTGGTAGCTCTTTTGACCCAGGTACGGATTCAGATTACTCCAATTCAAACTATGTTTTGCTTTCTATTATTGCTGAGAAGGTAACTAAAAAACCATTTTCTGAGCTCGTACAAGAAATGGTAGCTGCACCTTTGGGTTTGGCACATACCTATTACGGTGGAAAAATTAATAGTGCTCAGAATGAAGCCCAATCCTATGAAAAAGTAAAGCATTGGAAAGCGACTACGGAAACGGATATGACTATACCTATTGGTGCTGGCGCTATCGTTTCTACACCTTTTGATTTGAATACTTTCTGGACCGCTTTTCATAAAAACGAGATTGTATCAGAAGAATCTAAGATAAAAATGATGCAAATCAAAAATGGATTTGGTATGGGATTACTCCAGATTCCCTATGGTAATAAAAAGGCGTTTGGACATAACGGTGGTATTGATGCTTTTCAATCCATGTCTTATCATATTCCAGAAGAGAATATGTCCATTTCTTATACTGCTAATGCAGTGGTATATCCTGTCAATGATTTGATGCTTGATGCATTGGGTATATACTTTGGCGAAGGGAATGATTTACCCGAATTCTTACCAGTCATGGAGTTGAGCGAAGGTGAATTAGCGCAATATGTTGGTGTTTATGCAAGCCCTAAAATTCCACTAGATATTACGATCTCTACTAAAGGGGCGACCTTGATGGCACAAGCAACAGGACAGCAAGCTTTTCCATTAGATGCGGTCGATACGCACAAGTTCAAATTTGATCCCGCAAGAATCAAGATGGAATTTATTCCTGAGTCTGGCAAAATGCTAATGGAACAGAATGGTAAAAACTATACTTTTCAAGTAAAATAAAAACGTCATTTGAGATAGGCATTTCAAAAATTAGGGAGATATGTATGGGGCATTAAAAAATGCACAAGAGTGATCGACTCAAGCACATTTTTTGGGTATTCGTTTAGCGTAGTTTATACTACCAGCTCATGTCATCTTCAGAAGCACTGCTGTTATCGCTAGCATTATCGTTACCTGCAGAATTGTTATTATTCTCGGTGTTTTCACCACTTGCTAGATTCTCAGCTCTTTCCTTGTCCCACTGCTCATGCTTCCTTGTAAATTCTTCATAATCGTAGTCAGGCATCAAGTCATTTTTGATATGATCTAATGCTTCTGTCAATCCGCTTAAGAATCGATTAAAATCTTCTTTATACAAAAAGATTTTATGTCTTTCGTAACCATCCCGATCGAATTTTTTTGTGCTTTCGGTAAGAGTTAAATAATACTCTTGCCCTTTGGTTTGTCTTACATCAAAAAAGTAAGTTCTACGTTTACCTGCCCTTACTTTTTTAGAAAAGACACTTTCCATTCTGTTTGAATTGTGCTCGTTTTCCACCCTTTAAGCGTTATTTAGATTAATGAAATAATAGTGCGTACAACTTTACAAATTTAGTTAATAATCTCACTTAACAAAACTAATTGTTACTTGAGTGTTCCTCAAGTTGCTGTTTTTCGTACATGTCAGCGTAAAAACCACCATTTTTAAGTAATTCTTTATGCTTTCCAACCTCTTTAATGGCTCCATCTTCCAGTACAATTATCATATCGAAGGTCAATAAGGCATATAATCTATGGGTTACGACTATGGTTGTTTTGTCCACCAACTCATTGTCCAAATAGGAAAGTATCTGTTGTTCTGTATTTACATCCACTGCCGAGAGGCAATCGTCAAGAAGGAGTATTTCTGGTTTTTTCATCAAGGCACGCGCGATAGTGATTCTCTGTTTTTGCCCCCCACTAAGCGTTATACCTCGTTCGCCCACGACTGTATCATATCCTTCGGGCAGCGCTTTTATTTCCTTGTCTACAGAAGCATACTGAGCGTACTTTTCAATCATTTCTTGGTCATTAATTTCTGAGCCGAAATTAAGGTTTGCCTTAATGGTATTAGAAAATAAAAATACGTCTTGTGGGACATAGCCTACTTTCTTTCTTAAGACGTCCAAATCTACTTCCTTAATATCTATTCCATCTATTTTGATAACCCCTGCCGTAACATCATACATCCTCAGGATTAAGTCTACTACCGTGGTTTTACCAGAGCCCGTTTTACCTACAATAGCAAGGTTTTGTCCTGGTTCTAGTGTAAAACTCACATTATCTAATGCCTTTATACCCGTGTCTGGATAAGTGAAACTAACATTCTCGAAAGTGATTTTTCCTTTGATATCCTTAAATCCATTTTCTGGATTTACTATTTTAGGCTCGGTTTTCAAAAAAGCGTTGATTCTAGTTTGCGAAGCCTCTGCTTGTTGTACAATAGACGCTATCCATCCAATAGCAGTAACAGGCCAAGTCAACATGTTCACATAGATCACAAACTCCGCAATATTTCCAGGAGATATATTTCCTCTTACAACTTCTAAACCGCCAATGAACACGGTAATAACAGTACTTAAACCAATCAGTAAAATCATCAATGGAAAGAAAAGCGCATCTATCTTAGCAAGCCCCATCGCCTTGTCCTTATAGGTCTCACTTTTTTGGGCAAAGTGTCTACCCATTACGTTTTCTTGTACATAGGACTTAACTACACGAATACCCGAGTACACTTCTTGCGCCACATTGTTCAGCGTAGCCAGTTGTTCCTGGATCTTGGTGCTTCTTTTGTTGATTCTGCTACTTACTACGTATATACTCAAGGATAAAAAGGGGAGTGGTAATAGACTCCATAACGTCAATATGGGACTAACGGAGAGCATAGAGTAAAAGACCAATATAGTCAATGATAATAGGTTGAGGCCGTATAGTATAACTGGTCCGATATACATTCTTACCTTACTGACATCCTCGGATATACGAGACATCATGTCACCCGTATTATTCCTTTTATAAAAGCCTTGATCGAGTTTTTCGTATTTGTCAAACATTTCCTTTCGAAGGTCATATTCGATGAGCCTAGACATCACTATGATCGTCTGCCGAGTAAAATACATGAAGATACCTGTCAAAATAGACAAACCAATCACCAATGCCCCAAATAAAAGCAATTTATATCCTATGCTGGTAGCATATGAGGCCTGAGTAGCCTCTACGCCTTCAAAGGTATTATAGACCTGCAGATTGTCAACGACTAAGTCAATAGCCTCTCTAACAACTCTAGGTTCTAAGATTTTGAAGCAATTTGAGGCGATAACAAAAAACACGCCCGCTAGTAGTCTCCACTTATACTTCCAAAAGAACTTGTTGTTATACTTTAATTCCATTCAAAATTTTGGTCTATTTTGCTTCCCATTTGTGTATATCGGCCTCTACAGCTAGGGGTAGCTATAGAAATAAAGGACTCCAAGTCCAAAAAGTTTAGCATCCTAGGCTTATATTATTAATTGTATTGCTTTTGCTCTGATAATGCGTCTTTCAGACTTTCAAAATGAATCTTTACGCACTGATTAAGAGTTAAATTAAGTGAATAATAGTACCTTTGAATTCAATTTTTAAGACAATATGAATAGAATAGTTACACTAGACGAATTTATCATCAAACGCCAAAAGGATTTTCCGTATGCCTCAGGTGAACTGACAGGTTTACTTAGAGACATAGGTGTCGCGGCGAAAATAGTAAATAGAGAAGTAAATAAGGCAGGCTTAGTGAATATTATTGGAGAGGCAGAAAATTCAAACGCTTCTGGAGATACTGTACAGAAACTAGACATGTACGCCAATGATAAACTCATAGATTGCCTTAAGAATAGTGGAGAATGCTGTGGCATTGCTTCAGAAGAAAATGAAGACTTTTTGGCGCTACCTTCCGTAGAGTCCAAATCAGCAAAATATGTTGTTGTTTTTGATCCCTTGGATGGATCCTCTAACATTGATGTCAATGTCAGTGTGGGTACTATATTTGGTATTTATAGGCGTAAGTCAGATACTAATAGTAAAGTTCAATTAGAAGATTTTTTACAGAAAGGAACTGAGTTAGTAGGTGCTGGTTATGTAGTTTTTGGCACCTCTACGATTTTGGTTTACTCTACGGGTAATGGAGTCAATGGCTTCACTCTAGATCCGTCTATCGGAGAGTTTTGTTTATCTCACAAGGACATTAAGATTCCGGACAGAGGAAACTACTATTCGGTCAATCAGGGGTACTATCTCAAGTTTGACGTAGAGATGAGAAGATACATTGATTATTGCTCAGATCTCAACTTGAGATTGCGATACATCGGATCGATGGTTTCAGACATTCACAGAATTTTGTTGCAGGGAGGTATCTTTTTGTATCCAAATACACGCAAGTTCCCAAATGGTAAATTGAGACTCTTATATGAGTGCAATCCTTTATCTTTTTTGGTGGAACAAGCAGGAGGAAAAGGTATCAATACCAAGTTGGAGCGTATCCTAGATATGCAACCCGTAGAACTACACCAACGAACTTCTATCGTTATAGGTTCTCCTAGTATGGTAGATGAGATGAAAGCTTTTGTGGAGAAGTACAGTACACCGACTCCTTATGAGGAGCCTACTACAAATGGGACAGTAGCTAAACCATAAAATAGGTTTAGAGTATAGTTATTTTTTGGGTGTGCCTGACAATGAAAAAGCGCTTAGTGATAAATCACTAAGCGCTTTTTCATTGTCAGTCGGGCTATGCAGGAGTCCGCGTTCGCTCCCGTGCGTTGCACTCCCGATTGAAAAAATCGGGATCCTTTCTATCCCTCACACAAAAGTACACGAACTGTATATTATCTATTTTACAAGATTTTCGACAGATATTGTTTGTAAAAAAAATGACTTTACAGATTGCTAATTTAAGGATTATATGAATTAAAAAAGTAGAAGTACATTCAAGGCAAAAAGAAGACCTATGAATACAAGACATGTAACTATGTGGCTCTTATCAGATGTGAAATTTCGATTATCCTGATGCTCTAAAGCACACATTTAAATATCTGTATTGATTTTCTTTTTCATTGAATAATTATTCTTGAGTCTACTCTGGAAACTAGCGGATTGCAAAAAATGGAAAATATCGCCAAAAGAGACATTTTGTGGTTTCGTGAGTTTTCGGAGTAGACTCATCTTGATGAAAATGTAAGATAGACCTCTTTTACAGGAGACACCAATAATTTGTAATTAGGTTATACACCATGAAACCTATTATCGCGGCGCCTGCCCATCCAACAAAGGTATTTTTGAGATTGTCCGGAGTTTTATTTTTGATTGATAAAGAGTGTTTTTGTACTGCATTGTTGAGCGTGGGTTGATGTTGAATGATCTGTTTTGCTTGCCTTGCTACCTTAGGTGCAGAATAGTCTGCTCCATTGATAATGTCATAAAAACTGCTTTGAGCCATATTTACCTGATTTTAATGTTATTAAAAAATATCGGGGATAAATACGAGAGGTAAGGGATGTGTTACTCTAATCTTAAAAAGGGAGGACTATTGTTGGACTTAAAGAATTGAAAATATTATGCCAAGACATGGTGCTTAGCGCGTAAATATATTACCCAGTGATTTATAGTAAAAATATATACTACATAAGTCTATGATAACAGGGTATTAACAATATCAGATATTGAAAGAGTTTAATGTATCTTTATACCTAAATTTTTTTTACGATGATAGTAAAGGGGCTCTACATTTATCCTATCAAGGGTATCAAAGGCATAAACATCTCGGAAACATTAGTAGAGAAAAATGGCTTATCCCATGATAGAAGATATATGCTCGCTGATTTGCAAGGACAATTGATCTCTCAAAGAAATCATCCTAAACTATGTCAGCTAGTTCCTAAGCGAATAGACAATGCTTGGTCTATATCGTACATGGGGCAGGATATTGATATCCTTGATGACACATTTTCTTCTACTCAGTATGAAGTGGAAGTTTGGGAACACAAGTTCATAGCCAACGAAGTTTCTTCAAAAACAAGCGATTGGTTTTCTAAGGTATTGGATATGCCATGTAGATTGATGGCTATGCCGCATAAAGAGACTAGAATTAAAGAATTTGATAAACCGCCATTTAGTAGTAGTGTATCTTTTGCAGATGGCTATCCGATATTGACTATGGGCACCAAGAGCCTGAGCTATTTGAATCAAAAGTTGTCAGTACCGATTTCCGAAGACCGGTTTAGACCCAATATACTAATAGAAACCTCGATAGCGCATGAGGAGGATGATTGGTCTGACTTCAAAATTGGGGAACAAGTTATCTGTCGAAATATCAAGCCATCGGTTCGTTGCGAAGTCATCACTATAGATCAGGACACAGGGGCAAAAAGTCAGGAACCCACCAGAACTTTAGCCACATATAGGAAGTTCGGAAATGGAATTTGCTTTGGGAGTAACGTTATTGTTATGGCGGAAGGGAAAATCAAAGTCGGCGACAAGTTGGACTTATTGGATTAATAATCTCTCACGCTAAGAAGGCGGAAGCGGCACGCTGGAGCCCGTCGCTCGGAGAGCGCAAGGGCAAACGGTGGTAGCGGTACCGACTTTTTCGTCGGTAGTAGCGGACGACGTGGTGCCGATGTTAATCCGGCATGACCCCAACATGATTTCAATCAGTATAACCTCTTAAATTCTATTTATGAGTCCACTCCGAGAACTAGTGGGAATATCGCCAAAAGAGACATTTTAGGGTTCCATGAGTTTTCGGAATGAACTCATTTATACCTTATCAACCAGTACTTTGTATCTGGGATCTTCTATTACATTAATATCTATAATACTTTCTGCGTTGTCCAGTAACAAAAGGCAGTCCTTGCTCAAGTGTCTTAAGTGTACTTTTTTACCCACCTTCTGATATCGTTCTGTGATTTTATCTAAGGCCGCAATCGCGGACATATCTACGACCCGACTTTCTTTGAAGTCTATGATAACTTCATCTGGATCGTTCAGCACATCAAATTTTTCATTGAAGACTGTTACGGAGCCAAAGAATAATGGGCCATATATCTCGTAATGTTTAGCACCATTTTCATCTATACGCTTTCTTGCTCTAATCCTTTTGGCATTGTCCCAAGCGAATACAAGTGCTGCTATGATCACACCTACCACTACGGCAAGTGCCAAATTGTGTAGGACCGCTGTTACTATCGTCACGGTAAACATGACAAATATATCTGATTTGGGCATTTTGTTGATCGTCCTCAAACTAGCCCACTCAAAGGTGCCAATAGATACCATGATCATCAATCCTGTAAGTGCCGCCATAGGTACCTTTTCTATCAATGAAGAGCCAAACATCACGAACATCAACAGAGTGACAGAAGCCACTATTCCTGACAATCTAGCTCTTGCACCTGCAGAGATGTTGATCAAACTTTGACCAATCATTGCGCAGCCTCCCATACCTGAGAAAAAGCCTGATAAGACATTGGCTATGCCTTGTGCAGCAGCCTCTTTATTGCCTCGACCACGTGTTTCAGTTATTTCATCGACTATATTGAGTGTAAGCAGACTTTCTATCAATCCTACGCCTGCCATAATAACAGCGAAAGGGAGTACAATAGTAAATGTCTCTATGGTGAACGGAACATCAGGAATATGGAAAGGGGGAAAACCACCTTGTATAGAAGCGATATCACCGACTGTACGTGTGTCTAATCCGAAACCTACTACTATAGCAAATATCGTCAAGATAGCGACCAGAGAAGAGGGAACCAGTTTCGTAAGCTTTGGTAATCCCCAAATGATGAGCATAGTTAGTAATACTAAACCTAACATCATATACAGCTCTTGATGGACTAGCCAAGCACCTGAGGGGTCCTTAAACTGATCTAGTTGAGACATGAAAATAATGATAGCTAAGCCATTGACAAAACCAAAAATAACCGGATGGGGAACAAGGCGCATTAGTTTTCCCAATTTAAAAACGCCCGCTAATATCTGCATCAATCCAGCAAGTATAACTGTGAAAAAAATATACTCTGGACCATGTGATAAAGCTAAAGCAGCAATCACCACCGCCACAGCTCCTGTAGCTCCTGATATCATGCCTGGGCGCCCTCCTAATATAGAAGTCACAAAGCCCATCACAAAAGCCGCGTACAAACCAGTAAGTGGAGATAAACCAGCTATCAAAGCAAAAGCAACTGCTTCAGGTACTAAGGCTAAGGCTACAGTCAACCCAGAAAGCACTTCTGTTCTATAGTTTACTTCTTGGCTGAAATCAAATAAATTAAAATATTTCTTCATAGCTAAACAGCGGCGCAATTCGATTTTGCAAACCGTGTGGATTATTTGTTATAAAATTAAATAGAGATTGGTAATAGATTAAACCATTGGTTTTATTCCTTGTTGGAATGTGTGTACAATAGGAAGGGAGAGTGAATCATAGTGTGTCATAATATCTTTAACTAGGTATCTATTTTTAGGGGCGCAAGAATACTATATTATTCTCGATTCACCCAATCTTAATTGTTTTAATTGATATATATATTTTGCCTCTCTATACATCAGATGACTTGCACATATTAGACCAAAAATTAATATACAGGTTATAATATAGAGAATATAGCTTCTAACAAAGTTTGAATACTAAAAGAAAGGGGTTTCCGTTTGATTTATTTGTATTTTGAAGAAAGCTAAAAACCTTAAAAATAAGTAAAGCAGGATTAAATCAACTATTAAATTGGTTAGATATAGAAGCATAATATCTATATTGCACCTGAATTTTAAACTAAAATATCATGATGAAAACAAATCTGAACTTAGGAATTATTTTTTTAATAATATGTACGTTAAGTTCTTGTGTAAGTAAGAAATCCTTCCTTTTACTGCAGTCAGAGATTGACTCGGTAAACCAAGAATTGGGAAAATGTGGTGAAGACCTCAATGCCTATATGGAAAGATATAATGTATGTTCTGAGGATAAGCGTGTGCTACAAGCTGAACTTGAAGGACTAAAAAATAACATAGCGCTAAGAGAAGAGCAAATTAAAGACCTTAAAGGACAAGTATCAGATGCTAGATCCCAAAGAGATAAGCAACTAACGCAAGTTGGAGATTTGACTGTATTATCTCAATCTGCTAATGACAATATCAAGGAAACACTGTCTCAGTTGGAAAAGAAGGATAGCTATATCAATTTGCTCCAGGCTGCTAAGACAAAAGCAGATTCAATCAATCTTGCATTAGCGGTTAATCTTAAAGGTGTGCTTAGCCAAGGTATAGCTGATCAGGACGTCGAAATCAAAGTTGATAAGACGGTTGTATTTGTAAATATTTCAGACAAAATGTTATTCACGAGTGGTTCTTCAGATATATCTCCAAGAGCTTATGAAGTATTAGGTAAAATCGCCAAAATAGTCGAGTCAAGACCTGACCTTGAGGTGATGGTTGAAGGATATACCGATAACGTGCCTATCAGTAATTCTTGCTTAACTGATAACTGGGATCTTTCAGTTAAGCGTGCTACATCTGTAGTAAGAATATTACAAAAGAACTATGGCATCAACCCTGATCGTTTGATAGCAGCAGGTAGAGGAGAGTATAACACCCTTGCAGATAACAATACTTTTGAAGGAAGATCTACGAATAGAAGAACAAGAATAATTATTCTTCCTAAGTTGAACCAATTTTATGATTTGCTAAATCCTAAGATGGTTCCTAAGGGATAATACTTTTTGAGTATAAAAGAATGAGTCTGCTCTGAAAACTTACGAAACCACAAAATGTCTCTTTTGGCGATATTTTCCATTTTCTCAATCCACTGATGCTCAGGCATCACTGAATTTCAAAAAAGAAAAATCTCATCCAAAATAGTCCATTTTTTGCAATCCGCTAGTTTCCGGAGTAGATCAAGAATGAACTTAAGAATATAAAAGTAAAAGCGCTGTTCGTAGATTTTCGAGTAGCGCTTTTATTTTTTTAGCGCTCCCTGAAATGCACTTTGCAATTCGCTCATATCATAGTATGCATTGGAAAAAAGGTGTACGCTTTTATCAGCTGTTTCTATAACATAGACCATCGATGTATCCGTACTAATCTGGGCAGAGTATCTACTTTGTTGGATCAACGGTTTTACATAATGTCTACGAATATCTTTGAAAGGAATACGTTCTGAGGCAAAAGTAACATTGTTGTTTTCTAGGGAAATAGGCGTTATGTTTTGGGCATGTGTATAGGTGAGTATAACAGCACCTAGCGCTACTAATCCTATAAAGCCACACAGCATACCAAGTAGACCACGTAGATTTAAACTTTGAAGGATTTTATTTGTCATTAGTAGGTAACACATTAAGATACTGAATATACTTACTGCAAGCATAGCATAAAAAGTAGTATCCAATGGGCTTGAGTGTGGAACTATGATTGATAAAAATGCAAACATTTTTTAGATTTCTCTTTAATCCACGAATATAAAGCTATAAAGCACTATTTTAGCAACTGTTTCAAAATAAGACAATATGAATTACTGGTTATTCAACTATAATGACGCTGATGTAAAGATTTCAGACTTTTTGACTAAAGGGCATATTATTACAGTCCCTGTTGCTGCAAATCAAGACAAGATAAAGAAAGAGGATAAAGTCATCATATGGCAAACTGGTAAGGATACGGGATGCCTAGGTTTAGGGATGGTTGTTTCTGATCTGTTGAAGAATGAAGAAAATCAGGGCTTATATGTAACTTTGTTTATCAATTACAATCTTCAAGATAAACCTATTAGCAAAGAACAATTGGGTACGCAAGCCTGTGAATTCGATAGTTTCTATGAGGCTGATTTTAAAGCCGATATTGTTGAATTGAAAGGTGAAGGTCATTACAATTGTCTTTTGGAAATAATCCAAGAAAATCAATTGGCAGAGGATAAGAGCGAAGAACTGGTTGGGAATTCAGTGCCTATTTTTCCGCACAATATCATTTTGTACGGACCTTCTGGTACAGGAAAAACATACAGAACGATTAACTATGCATTGTCTATCATAGAGCAAAAACCGCTTGGTCAAATCGCTTCAGAGAATAGAAGAGATCTACGTGCTAGATATAACAAGTATGCGGAAGAAGGCTATATACATTTCCTTACTTTTCACGAAAATTTTAGATATCAAGATTTTATTGAAAGCTTTCGTAAGACAACACCAAACATGCAAGGTATTAGCCATGAGGTAGAAGAAGGCGTATTCAAGCAGATAGCTTTAGAGGCGAAAAGAAGTATTGTAGAGAGTATGTTAAAGAACATGCCGAAGAAAGAGCATAACGTTAGCTTTAATCAATTATTCTCGGCGTTTCTTAAACACATCAAAAGTGATAGATTTGAAGCATTTGTTACCAATGATGGCCGTAAGATAATCCTTCACAACATTGCACGTTTTGGGCATATTATAGTTCGTCCTCAGAATTCATTTTCAACCTACACGCTTTCAAAACATAAAATTAAGAAAGTATATGATAAGTTTTCGAATGGTGTGACTACAAACAATATAGAAGAAGAGCTTATCAAAATTATTGGGCCTACTAATCCCATTGCTGTATGGGCTGTATTTAGTGAGTTGAAGAAATTTGAAGTGGGTTATTTAGAAACGCTGAATAAAGATGGCGGTCAGCATGAAGTTGGAGATGAACAAGTAAAAGAGTTTGAGCTAAATCAAATGCAGAACATTGCCAACTTTCAATCTAAACGTCATGTATTGATAATTGACGAAATGGACAGAGGAGATGTGATTAGTATTTTTGGAGAGGTGCTTAGCATACTCAATAGCTCTAAGCGGGAAGGCGCGGCTGAGGCGCAGGCAGTAATAATGCCTTATTCCAAGACTTATTTTAGCATACCTCCTAATTTGTACATAATAGGTACTATGAACATTGATGACCAAGAATTGGCAGAGATGGATATAGCCTTGAGAAGTAGATTTCACATGATAAAAGTAGCACCAGTACCAATGGTACTTCCTACTATTATTAGTGGTGAGCTACAGATTGACTTAGCAAATATGTTGGCGGTTATAAATGCTCGAATATCCGTTATCTTAGGTCAAGGAAAAGGTATTGGACATGCATATATGATGAATGTCCAGAACTTTCAAGAACTCAAGTTGGCTTTTTATGGTAAGATTGTGCCTATCCTAAACGATATATTTAAAGGGAATAATGCTAAGCTAGGCTTGGTACTTGGCAAAGGCTTCTTTCATAAAATAGAATTTGACAAATCGAATATTCTAGCGCATTTTGATGAGTCAGTAAATGCTAAGTATGGAAAACAGATAAGATATTTGTTGAAAGGATTTAATGAGGTAAACGAAATGGATTTTATAAGAATTTATAACGAGGAAGCTAGCCTTGTAACGTCTAAGCCAGGAGCAGGTCAAATGAATTAATGATACTATTCTAAATCTAATTAAGATTTATTAAGTCCATTTTTCCATGCTAATCATTGCCTTTGGATAGTCTGCACCTAATTTGATATGAAGTTTTTCTTGGTCTTCGAAGCTTAGCATGTCAGGTCGATGAATTCTATTCACTGGTATTGCATCTAACTCAGGAAGCCACAGTTTGACATACTCGCCTTTAGGGTCGTATTTGGCGGCTTGAGCAAGAATATTGAAGTATCTATTTTCTCTGGTATCAGATCCAACGCCTGCAATATAATTCCAGTTGCCCCAGTTGCTACACACGTCATAATCGATAAGTATGGACTCGAAGTATTCGGCACCTAACTTCCAATTGATATGTAAGTCGTTGATCAAGAAGGAAGCCACTACTTGTCTCCCTCTATTTGACATAAAACCAGTTAGTGCTAATTCCCTCATATTGGCGTCTATGAGTGGAACGCCAGTCTTACCTTTTCTCCATAGGTCTAGTAAGCGTAAATCGTTTATCTGGCTCTTGTCGCTCTGTCCTTTGATTCCTCCTTTTTGGAAAATTTTGTTCTTATGCTTTTTCGCCATCAATCGGAAGAAGTCCCTCCACAAAAGTTCAAAGTATAACCAATAGGTACTTTTATTGCTTCCTATTTCTTCTTCATACTTTTTGATGGTTTGATATATTTTCTTCGGAGAAATGCATCCTTGGGCAAGCCATGGGGAGAATTTGGAAGAATAGTCTCCACCTATCATCCCATTTCTAGTTTCTTTATACTTACCAATTAGTTGTTCTCCAAAAGTGTAATATTGCAACCTACCTAATGCTGCAGTTTCTCCACCTTTGAAATGCAATGCGGAGCGCTCATCTTGAATGATTTCATCATGGCCAAAGCTGGCTAAGCTTGGGATATCACCCTGTTCGATAGTAGTTGAAACTGGCAAAAAGGGATCTTTTGGCGCATCAAAAGGGTCTCTAATAGAGACCATCTTTTCAACCTCTTTTCGAAATTGAGTAAATACATCTGGAGTATGTGTAACTGGAAATGGTAAATCTTGTGTGTTATACAGCATTTTACCTCTAGTGAATCGAATCTCTTGTCCAATGGACCATAAATTCTCTTCTAACTTGTCTTGAACTTCTAACTCTTCTTGCGTTCTTTCACGATTGCAGTATACCCAAGTTGTTTTGGCTTGGTTGGCCAACTCATATATTACTTCTTCTGGTTTTCCGATTCTAATAATGAGATCAGAATTGAGTTTTTTAAGATTGGCTTTTAGATCAATAATGCTATCTATAATGAACTGGCAGCGATATTTATCTGTCTTAGGAAGGCCATTAGGAGTTTTGTTATCAAATATCCTAGGATCAAATACATATACAGGAATTACCTCCTCAGAATGGAGTAGGGCTTGAGTAAGTGCTTCATTATCATGCAAGCGTAAATCTTGACGAAACCAAACTATTACTCTCTTTGTTTTCATGATGAATTGTATTTAGGTGTAAAAATACAACATTAAGCAGCATTTTTAGTTTGAATACGATATTATAGTTTAGAAATTATTAGTTATGGAAAAACAGATTATTACAAAAGAGTTGAAATATACCTTTGCCAGGAGTGCAGGGAGTGGTGGTCAACACGTCAACAAGGTGGAAACCAAGGTTCTTCTTAGTTTTGATGTACACGCGTCATTGGGTCTCTTATTGGAAGAAAAAGCTTTGATTCAATCCAAGCTTCATCACAGAATAAATCTAAAAGGAATTTTGAGTGTTGCATCGAGTAAATCTAGGAGCCAAATTAAAAACAAAAAGTTAGTTACAACTTGGTTTTTCGAAATGCTTGAGAAATCTTTAATCCCAGACAAGGTGAGAAAGAAAACCAAGCCCTCCGCTAATATGGTTGATAAACGACTAAAAGCAAAGAAGCAGCTCTCGGAGAAGAAAAATCACAGAAAAAAGGTCAAATTGCCCAAGCAGTTTGACCTTTTTAACTTTAAATATGTTTCCTTTGCAAGTGCATTTAAAATTTAACAAATGAAATTTTTACCTTCCTTTTTCTTACTGCTTATAAGTACTCTCGTACTTGTTAATTGCGGACATAGCGATAATCCTGAGCGTCAAAAAGCTTTTGATGAAATGATGGAAGTTCATGACGAAGTGATGCCAGAAATCTCCACGATCAATGCACTTTCTCGAAAGCTAAAAGAGAAGATTGCTGCTTCTGGCAATCAAGATTCTCTCATCATGATGAAAGCTACACTTACTCGCCTTGAAGAAGCTGAAGAAGGTATGATGGATTGGATGCATAAACTCGATGTCCCAAAGAAGGATATCGAAGATGCAAAGGCTATAGCATACATGAAAAAAGAAAAGGAAAAAATTAGTATTGTGAGTAATAATATGAAGAAAGCCATACAGTCTGGAAAGGCAATTTTGGGAGAAAGGAATTAAAATATGAATCATCTATTTATATCCTTCTTTGTATTTTTCTTATTGTCCTGCGGCGGTTTGGACAAAGATGGTCCTCTACCTATATTAGGTAATAGAGATATTATTGATGGAGACACGATTTATCACACGGTTCCTGATTTCTCATTTACTAATCAATTTGGAGAGACGGTAACACCAAAAACATTTGAAGGACAAGCATATATTGTAGACTACTTTTTTACATCTTGCCCTACCATTTGCCCAAAGGTCAAACAGCAACAGCTAAGATTGTATGATACATATAATAATCACCCAAAGCTCTCCTTTTTATCCGTAAGCATAGATACTAAGTATGATACGGTAGAAAGGCTTGCGGATTTTGCAAAACGACTAGAGGTAGATAAAGGAAACTGGCATTTTGTTACTGGAGACAAAGACATGATCTATGATAATGCGTTGGGCTTTTTTCATGTGGCGATAGAAAATGAAGAGTCTCCTGGTGGGTATGATCATGATGGAAAATTAGTTTTAATAGACAAGAATAGAAATATTAGAGGCTTTTGTGATGGTTTGATTCCTGAGGAAGTGGATCGTTTTTTTGGTGACATCGAAAATCTTTTGAATGAGCATAAATAGAAACATATCATTACCTATCATTTTAGTATTGCTCTATATTTTTTTGATAGGCTGTAGTGAAAGCAAAAAACCAATACAGGAAGCTACGGGTCCTCTGCCTATTTTAGGAGAAAAGGAAGAAGTAGATGGCGTAATGAATTATCATACAGTAGCGCCCTTTACTTTTGTTAATCAATACGGAGACAGCATTACGGAGAAGACTTTTTCTGATAAGGCATACATCGTGGACTACTTTTTCACTTCATGTCCCACTATTTGCCCAAAAGTAAAAGAGCAAGAATTGCTGATTTACGATACGTTCAAAGGTAACAATAGTGTAGGTTTGTTGTCTGTTAGTATCGATCCAAAATATGACAACGTTGAAAGATTAAAATGGTATGCTGATCGTTTAGAAATAGAAAAAGGTAACTGGCATTTGGCTACTGGCGATAAAGATTTTATTTACGATATAGCAGATGATTTCTTCCATATAGCTATAGAAGATTCGGATGCGCCTGGTGGCTTTGATCACGATGGTCGTTTGGTGCTAGTAGACAAAAATAAGCATATCCGTTCTTTTTGTAATGGACTAGATGAACAAGACGTCCAAAGATTTATTGGTGATATCAAAAATCTATTGAGTGAAAATTAGCCTCTATATTTTTTTTCTTGGATTGGTAGTTTGCTTGTCTTGTCAAACACAAGAATTTGAGCAGGGTAGGGAGTTGTATTTATTCTACTGCAGTAGCTGCCATCTTGAATCTGGCCAAGGCTTACGATCCTTGTACCCACCGCTCGCCAAATCAGATTATCTTGCCAAGTATAACGAAGCGGTGCCTTGCATTATCCGAAAAGGAATGGAGGGAGAAATAATAGTGAACGGTAAGGACTACAATGCTCCGATGGCAGGAATACCAAAAATCACTGCTTTTGAAATCACCAATATAATTAACTTCATCAATAAAAGTTGGGGCAATAATTTGCCTTTCGTAAAATTCAGTGATGTTAAGACTAAGCTAGAAGAGTGTAAGTGATCTGAACTAGGGGTCTACTAACTCTTCATCATTACTCAAGTTGGTATTAGGGATGACTATCATAAGCATACCCATAACCATAAGGAACAAATAGGTTAAAAAAGATCCCATGCGACTGTATTCTTCCAATGCAGAAAAGAGCGCAAACCTAACCCCAATCATACTTAAAATAATAGCTAGCGTACCTGTAAAAAACAAGATGAAGCCGATTAGTGTCAATATCCCTTTATGTTTCATTGATTTGTACTTTCTTATTTATACCAACAAACTTAAGGTACAATGTTCAAAAAACGATAGAAAATGCCAAGAAGATGGTATAAGCTGTCTTCTCATTGTTTGTTTTTCAAATATGGGTATCTAATAAAGCAATGTTTTAGGCAGCTATTCTCTATATTTGAGCAAAATAATTAAGTATTTTATGCTCCATTTAGTGGAATGTCCAAGGGATGCTATGCAGGGAATGAAGGAATTCATTGCCACTGAAACTAAGGTTAAATACATCAATAGCCTTTTGAAGGTCGGGTTTCAGACTTTAGACTTTGGTAGTTTTGTGTCTCCTAAAGCCATACCTCAAATGGCGGATACCGCGGAAGTGTTAGGAAATCTTGACTTGTCTAATACGCAAACAGAGCTCTTAGCAATTGTTGCCAATATGAGAGGAGCCAAAGATGCAGCCCAGCATAAGGAGATTAAATATTTGGGTTATCCATTTTCGATAAGCGAAACTTTTCAGCTCAGAAATACCAACGCTACGATAGAAGAATCTTTAGATCGAGTAAAGAACATTCAGGATCTATGCATAAAGAATAACAAGAAAATGGTCTTGTATATTTCTATGGGTTTTGGGAACCCTTATGGTGATGATTGGAATGTAGACATCGTCCAAAAGTGGGTCAGTGAATTGGCGAAATTGGATATTAGTATTTTTTCTCTTTCTGATACCATCGGTGTGAGCACTCCAGATAGTATCTCTTATTTGTTTTCGAATCTTATCCCGGCGTATCCTGACTTAAGTTTTGGGGCGCACTTACATACACAACCACATAACTGGAAAGAAAAAGTAGAATCTGCTTATAATTCAGGTTGCCGTAGATTTGATGGAGCTATCAAAGGATATGGTGGATGTCCTATGGCGAAGGATGATCTTACTGGCAACATGCCAACTGAACATATGGTAAATTACTTTGACGAACTGGGCGTATTGGAGCATTTCGACCATCAAGCATTCTCTAAAAGTATGTACCTTTCGAATGATACTTTTCCTCTAGAGCATTAAATATATTCCATGTTAAATTTACAATTTATAGATTTTGGAACACCTGCCTTTGATGAAGCCCTTGCATTGCGAGATGATATTTTGCGCAAGCCACTGAATATGGTATTTGAAACTGCTGATATTCAAAGTGAATGGGATAGCTATCATTTGGTATGCTATGATCAGCAAAATGAAATGCTAGGTTGCCTAGTATTGAAACCCCTTGAGGAAGGTGTACTTAAAATGCGGCAAGTAGCCGTTAAGGAATCCCAACAAAATGGTGGTATTGGGACGGCTTTAGTCCATGAAAGTGAAAGGTTTTGTGCAGAATGTGGCTTTAAGAAAATCGTGCTGCACGCACGCAAAGCAGCAGTTCCATTCTATAAAAAACTGGGATACAAAACGCAGGGTAAGCAGTTTGAAGAAGTAGGTATCCCGCATTCTAAGATGTATAAAAGTATCTAGGTATGTTCCGCCTCGAAAGAACCGATGCTAAGAGTATACAATTTCAGGACTTAGTAAAAGCTTTGGATGCTGGCTTAGCCATCGTCGATGGAGACGATCATGAATTTTACCATCAATTTAATGGAATAGATAATATACAGTATGTGGTCTTGGGCTATGTTGACCATCAAGCGGTTGCTTGTGGTGCCATCAAGAAGTTTAATGCGGAGTATATGGAAGTAAAGCGGATGTACGTAAAACCAGCCTATAGAGGAAACGCATATGCCTTAGATTTGCTCAAAGAACTAGAGCAATGGAGTCGCGCATTAGGCTATACACATTGCATCTTAGAAACTGGTCGGAAACAAACTGCTGCCATCAATTTATACGAAAAAGCAGACTACGAATACATAGATAATTATGGCCAATACGCTGGTGTGAAGAACAGTCTGTGCTTTAGAAAGAAGCTATAGTATTAGCCTGTAACTTTTCGAGATTATATTATTAGATCAGCTCTTTCCCAATTCGCTCCAGTGAATCAAGCAAGCCCAAAAAATGCTTCTCTTCCGTTATTGGATTCATGACGCTACACCTCAAATACTTTTGCCCATCAACCATAACGGAAACAATATAGAAGAGTCCTTCTTTGATAAGCTGAGTCCTAATTTTATCAGTGTATTCGTTGAGATCTTGGATGTTCGAATGGGTATACCTAAAGTTGACAATATTGGCTTGAGGTTCGATTAGAAGTTCAAAGTTATTACGTTCCTTGATCAGCTTGGCTAGTAGTCTGGCGGCATCAAATAAGTGTTCGTTATTGCGGATGAAAGTCTCTTTACCATGTGCTTTTAGGATACTGTACACTTGCACGCACATCATATTTTTTGTGCATTCAAAAGTACGTTTGCCAGAATTGTACCATTCATTGCTATCTGATGACTCCCAAAGATATTCTGCCTTTTGAGCAAAAGTTTTATAGCTATCTAAGGCTTTTTTATACAATACGCTAGTTACTAAAGATGGCGTCAACATCATCTTATGATAGTCAATAGTGATGGAGTCGCTTTGTTCTAATCCTTTGATATAGTGCTTATACTTGTTGGACATGGCTATGCCTCCACCATGTGCACCGTCAACGTGAAACCAAATATTTTCTTTTTGGGCGAAGGCGCCAATAGCTTCTAAATCATCAAATGAACCTGTAGAAGTAGTACAAGAACAGCCTACTATAGCAAAGACCGTCAATCCATCCGCCTTTGCTTTGGCGTATAAATCTGGAAGCATATCAGTCCTCATCCTGTACTGGTCATCTGTAGGTACTTTTATAATGCCTTGGTCTCCGAGCCCCATAATTCTAGCAGCCCTATCGATGCAATAGTGAGAAGCTTCAGAAACCATAAGGGCTAGCTTATCACTACTTCCTTCCGTCCATACATTGTTTGGTGCTTTGACTTTTCGAGCGGTGAGTAGGGCAGTAAGATTGGCTAGTGTCCCTCCAGAAGTAAATATGCCACCCGCTTCTGAAGGATACCCAATTTGCTGGTTCATAAAGTTGATGAGAACATGTTCAATAGCATTTGCCGCCATACCCATTTCGTATACACCAGTTCCATTATTGAGTATATCGACCATCATTCCTGCGACACTTGTAATAGGGGCTATGGTGGCTACTTGATGGCCAATATATCTTGGATTATGTAATTTGATAGAGCGATCAAAAATGTGTTGGAATGTATCCTGAATGGGCTCTACTTTTTCGAAATCCTCTTGCCAATATTTTAATTGTTCTGCTGGGTCGACATGCGGAATGGTTTGGTAGTTAGGGTCATTGTGAACTCTGTCCAAATGATCAGCTATCATATCTACCATATCATGGCCCACTTTTCTAAAATGCTCTGCAGAAAAGATCTTATCTATTTCAAATTGCTTATTTGGATTATCTCCCATTTATCAGTGTCTTTTGAAATGACGAATTTAAATTTTGCATGGTATAGATACGCAGATAATTCCTAATAATCCAAGACATAAGTCTCACTATTTCTCCAAAGGCATATAGGCAATTGCTTTGATTTCTATTAGCAAATTTGGATGAGGGAGCTGATGCACAGCTACCGTAGTCCTTGTAGGTCCGGTATGGTCAAAGAAAGTGCCATACACCTCATTGTACCCTTTGAAATCTTTCATGTCTACTAAAAAGGTATTCATGTCAATGAGATGAGACTTGTCAGCACCCATGCTACCGATAAGGGCAATGATATTTTCTATCACAGCTTTTGTTTGTGCTTTTATATCTAGGTGCCAATTGCCTTTTGTGTCCTGCTCTGCACCAATGTGTGTATTGTCAGCTCGTCGAGAACTTGTGCCAGAAACATAAATAAAATCGCCAACTCGTTTTACATGCGGGTAGTGGCCTAGTGGTTGTGCTTTATCTTTTATTACCATTTAGTTTTGATTCGAGTGCGAATAATACGGGTTTGCTTGGAGAGGCATCCAAATTGAATGGAGCAATCTGTAGGTTTAGTAAATAGTGTCCATCTTTTACCTCATTTGGGACATAGATGAGCTCAGTAATAGTACAGTTCTTACGGCTTGTGTCATAGGGGCTGCCATCTTCACTTAGGCCCCAAAAGATATGATGCGAAGCCAAAATGCCATCGTCTTCTTCTCTATCTACAGAAGGAGTATCTATCAAAAGATGCTGTACACCGTGCTCCACCAAAAATTTCATAGCCTCTGCCTCCAAGTATGGAGGATTAGTGCCAGAGTAATCTGCAGTCTGTTTTGCTGGTGTGTTGGGGCTAGTGCGAATCACAATACCTGCAGGAATCTTTACCGGTAAGGAATTTTGTAATTCGTCTAAGCTAATCAACATATCTTCGTTTTCCGTTTTGACTAAAGGAACTGTAACTAGAAAACAGGGGAAGTGGTACTGCTTTAAGTTCTCATTTACAGACTCTTGTTCGGCAGTGATGTGACCCAAACATTCGGTATGGGTTCCATTACCGTGAGGGTTGAAATGTACGTTAAAAAAATTAACTGGTGCACCCTTCTTGACAGCACCGACAAAATCTCCACTCTCAAAGGGCTGCATATCTATATCAGGGGCATAGAAACACTTCACATCCCCAATCGGTATGGAGATGTCAATAGGCCTAGACAAGTCCACATGATAGGTCTTGTTGTTTATTTGTGTCTGAATAATCATCCTATGGAGATTGATTTTAGTTTGTGATATACTTCATCCAAGTCCAAATCCTTTGGGTCATTTTTTGTTACGATATCTAATAACATTTTGTCTTGTGCTCTTCCTCTCAGCATAGCATCCTGGTAAGGTAAATTGGGTTGGAAAGTGACCAGGGAATATTTGGAATAATAATCTTTATAATTTTGTTCTAATTGCATTTCCAAGGTTCTCTTTTTGATGAAGGGAATATCATCTACCTTGTCCTGCATTTCGTAGAAATTGTCAATCGCTAGGTCTGCAATAGCATTCGTATTGACCGCTCTAGCGTCTTGAAAACTTGTAAATATTTTAGTCCAGTCTCCTTTGTGTTGCGTATGAATTTCATCGAAGATTCTAACATCTTCAAAAGAAGCATTCATTCCCTGACCATAGAAAGGGACAATGGCATGTGCGGCGTCTCCCATGATACAAACCTTTCCATATGCCTGCCAAGGATAACATTTATTTGTACCCAATACACCCACTGGATTGTCAAAGTAGTCTTCTTCTAAATCAGGCATATGAGTCATACTATCTGGATAGTACTGTTCGAAAAAAGAACGAACTTTGGCAGGGCTATTAAGTGTGTTGAAACCTGCATGCCCTTCATACGGATGGAACATAGTCACGGTAAAACTCCCATCGAGATTGGGTAGTGCTATCATCATGAATTTTCCTCTTGGCCAAATGTGCAGTGCGTTTTTTTCTATCCGCCAGCCTCCAGTTTCCGTTGGAGGAATATGCAATTCTTTGTAGCCAGAACGCAAAAACTCTTGACTATAATTGAAAAGCAAGGACGTTGTCTTGGCCATCATGCTACGCCTGACGATAGAGCCAGCTCCATCTGTACCTAAGATTACATCAGCAGTCACAATCTCTTCAGAACCATCCTTATTGCTGAATTTTGCTTCACCTTTTTTAAGGTCTACATGCGTACATTTGGAATCAAACGTAATGTGCAAATTGTCATGACTATCTGCTTTTTCTAGTAGCGCTACATTTAAACCAGTACGTGAAATGGAATTGATCTGCTCCCCCTCACGACCACTGTATTTGCTAAATCTTAGATCTCCCTCTACACTGTGAATCATACGTCCTAGCATGGGAATGCATTCTTTCTTTATGGAGTCTCCTATACCTACGCTGGCCAATGCCATCAAGCCTCTATCCGAAAGGGCTAAATTGATAGAACGTCCTCCCTCTAGTGCTTGATCTCTCAAATCCCAACGAGACTCTCTCAACTCTACTTGATATCCTTTTTGTGCCATACGTATGGCTAACAGTGACCCGCATAATCCTGCCCCAACAATCAATATTTTCTCCGCCATCAAAAACTTATTTAATAAAGGTAAAGTTAAAAAATGATCTCCTGTAAAGGTATCAAATAAGATGGGATAAAAGGAGAATATCAAATC
>CAYZUW010000009.1:0-27425 GCA_964481325.1 uncultured Saprospiraceae bacterium | reverse complement strand
GAAACCCTTATCCTACTAAAGTAGGAGGTTTTAACCAATCATTGAGACCAATAAAAAAATCACTTTACCCCTCTTGCACCAGAAATCCATGGTTCCCATACGTTGAACATACGCATGGTGAATTCTAGTTTGTGCTCATCAAATAGCGCTTGAACTTCCTCTCTAGTCTGTCTTTTCCAATTTACTTTTTCCTTACTCATATTTGCATACCCCAATGCTACACTAGCAACGATGGCAGCGTTTTTCTTTAATTGTGGTATATCTACTTTATCGTAGGTATCTGAAGACGCATGATAATTGAGACCGTAGCTTGCAGATAAGTGGTTGGCCACTAGATTGCCCACCCCTTGCAGCATAAAATCAAAGTTGTCGGTGCCTACTATAGGAACATTGATAGAGGTAAAAGTAGCAGAAGTATCAGGGTAGTTAGCTAAAATATTATCGGTTGCATTGACCAATTCTTCTCGACCATTGGTAAAGAATCCTGTGATAGCTCCACTACCAATATCCACTGACATCGCCATGATGTGCTTGTCCATCTTCTCAAGGTGATCCTTGGTATAATCCCAAGACCCAAAATATCCTTGTTCTTCCCCATTCCATAAGGCGAATCTAATGGTCCGTTTTGGTTTTATGTTTAGTGCTTTCATCTGGCGGGCAATATCAATCATCATGCTCACATTGCATCCGTTGTCATTGGCTCCTGTACCTAAAGCCCAGCTATCTATATGTGCACCTATAATAACCACTTCATCAGGATATTCGCTCCCTTTTATTTCAGCAATTACATTATGAGATTTGAATGAGCCCCCTGTCTCTGCTAGAATGTTTACGGATACACGAATATTCTTTCCACTTTTCAAAAGTCGTTGACAACGCTTGGCATCTTCTCTAGCCATTACAAATTGCGGCAAGGTCTCATCCGTCGCCTTGGAGGTAATGAATCGATACAATAATTTTTTAGGTCTTGAAGACATAAAAATTATCCCTTTGACTCCGGCAGTGCGAGCTGCTCTCTCAACTGTAGCGGCTGCGGAATACTCTGCGAATAAACCACCAATATCTAAACATAAGTCCATTTCTACAAGTATGAACTTTCCACGTAGTTGCGTTCCCAACGCAGTAATTTCGTCTGGTGCACCGGTGCCTACAGAAATCATATCCCCTGTATAATTACCTACTGGGCTATGATACTTGGCTACCACATGAGGAATAAAATCTGGCATATTGGTAAAACTCATTTGGGTAGATTTCGGAAGCCATAAGGAAGGCATCTGGAAAGGATCCTTTTTCACATCCACTCCCGCTTCTCGAAATTTTTGAACCCCCCACTCTACTGCTGCCGCATTAGAAACCGCTCCTGTCACTCGCCCTCCAATTTCATCACAGAGTTGCTGTAAATCATTTTCTATTGGAGTATCTTTCAACAGTGCATCGCGTAACATGTCTGCATCTGTAGATTGTCCTATCATAGAAAAAGGGAGTAATAATAAAATCGGAAGAAAGTACATTTTCATATTATTCGTTTATTCGTAACCAGTATTTAGATATCGCCTTATTATGAATGCGTTTAACAAAATTTATTTTTGAATTCGATAGATTGAGATAACCTAAGCAAATCATAGCTTGTGTAGTCCACACCGACCATAAACCAATTAGCGCAGGGTATATCAAGAAACTCAATCTATTGAAGTGCATAGCCTCTGCAAATTCTAAATGGTGCAGATGCATGACAGCTCTTGTCATCCCACAAGCAAAACACTCTATGTCGAGGGTTAATTTAAAAAAGCATATTTCAATTCCCGTGTTATCAAAAAAGGTAGAAGGTAAAAGCCACAATACTATTGGTGTGGCTATCAAAAAAAGCAGCCATAGTATTTGGAGAGATTTTTTTCTTCCTTTCATATATGCTAATATAAGAAAACAAAAAGAAGAGATTGACAATAGCCCATTAAATATTGAGAAATATTTTGCAATCGGCTATTTTACTCAAACGAAGTTATTCACAATATTACCTGCTCAGATTTTTAAGTAAGGCTATACTTTCTTCTAAAGGAAACCCATCGTGGGTTTTTCCTTTAATACCCGTTATTCCATCCACTGCACCTCTCTCGTTTATGAATTCATAATACGCTTCTAGTTTGTCCGCTGAGGGTAGATATTTTTTATCTAAAGCTGTAATCAAACCATAAGATGCCCAATTGGATGTAGTCCCAATAAGACAGTGATCCGTAGCGATATGGCAGGGTGCATTGTAATGTAGTTGCTCTTCTAGCAATTTAGTATACTTTCCCATCCCAATTTCATTGCCACCATCTCCGATGCCAATCGTCAGGATATCCATTTCCTGCATAAAGAAAAAATCTAAAGGGGCATTCTGACCATTAATGATTTCTCCATTCATGTTTCGGTAGTTTCCATCTTCGCTACGTCCAGGACGCTCTATAGAAATCAAGGTAACTGGATCATAAGTCTCTATTATTTTGGAGTACATAAAATTTTCTCCAAAACCTTTCATAGGGACAAGTAGCGTTTCAAAATTTTGCTCTGCTTGATCAAAATATCCTTTGCAGTGAAAATCACTAATGATGACAGGGTAATACCCAATTTGGTAAAGTGCCTTAGCAAGAAAGTATGTCCCCACTGGGCCATCTGTCTCTTGTAATCCTTCAGATGCAAAACCTGTAAATAGCAAAATATTTCTATCTCTCTCTTTCGATAACAAATCAGCAGCGGCTTGCTCAAAAAGGTCATCTGGAAGATGTTGATACAACACATCCATTCCTCGTTTAGAATTTCTAAGTACGATATCAGCTATCAAAATATAAATTTTTTATGGCCGCTTAATTTTAGAATATACTCTTCAAAGGTTTTGCCTCTATCTTCAAAATTTTTAAAAATTCCATAACTGGAAGCAGCAGGAGACATCAGGCAGTAGGTTTCATTAGGCGTATAGTCTAAGCAAAATTGGATAGCCTTTTCAAAATTATTCGTGACTATGCTATTGGTACGATCTAAATATTTTGGATTGCTTTTTTTCAAGTCTTTATAAATTCGTTTACCTGCTTTATCAAAAAAGACTATATGTTTTATTTTTTGCTTTGGCAGGAAAGACAACAAACTATCATAGTCTATTTTTCTATCATTTCCACCTATGATTAAGGAGCCTACTTTTTTCAATGCTTTCACTGCAGCTATTGTTGCTTGCGGTATAGTAGAAATAGAATCATTGACAAATTTAATATCCTTCACCATACCTAGATATTGGAGTCGATGTGCTAATGGCTTATAGGTAGACAGACCTTTCAGGATATCTTTCTTCTTCACTTTCAAATTTGCAGCGACGGCAATAGCAGGTAGTATATTATAGAAATTGAAGCGACCTAAAAGTCTAGACGATACAGCGAATGGATTTCCTCTTATTAAATCCGTCACTACCCAATCCTTCTCTAGAAGTATGTTTGTTTTTTTACTTTTCAAACTATAGGAAATTCGATTTTGTACTGTTTTGGATTTTTTCAAATAGTCTTTAATGCGAATATCGTCATAGTTATAAATGAGTACATCTTTTCTTTTTTGATTTTCAAAGATGGATAGTTTAGAGGCAAAATATTCCTCTACTGAATTATAATAGTCAAGATGCTCTTCATATAAATTGAGCAATACAGATACATGTGGAGAGTATGCTATTTTATTTAGTTGATGACAGGATAGTTCTGCTACCACCTGCGTGTTCGATTTTATTTTTGGTATTAGGTCAAATAAAGGCACCCCAATATTCCCTCCTAGCAAGACCTTTTGTTTTGCATACTTTAGTAGATGATAAATCAGGCTTGTAGTAGTGCTCTTCCCTTTTGTCCCTGTGATACCAATTGTCTGAGCACCAAACCAACGAATAAATAATTCGGACTGTCCAAAAAGTCTTCCGCTTTGTAGTAGATCAGATGGCAACTTGTACCTAGGTATACCAGGTGAGCTAAGTACAAGATCGTACTTTGTAAAATCTACTTTTTTAAATTTTACCTTTGAATAAAACCAGGTGTATCTATTCTGTAAAGAAGTATCTGATTCTCCCTCATTCCAAATATCAACTTTTGCTTTTGGCCAATAGGAGCGAATCAAATGAAGGCTAGATTTACTCTCTTTCCCAAAGCCTAGCAAGGCTATTTTTTTATTTTCAAAAAACTTAGCTACTTGCCGTTCGATAGCCCTCATAAACAAGTTTTTTAAATTTTTGATTCAATCTATGTCCTTTGAAAAAGGTATTTTTGATTTCTTCAATCTTTGCATCATTAGCCAAAGATCCAGGAAATTTAGTAGCAAAGTGCCTCAACAAGAATTGCTTTGCAAATAAAGTTGGTTCTTGCTGTTTTATTAATGTAATAGCTACTCGTATCTCATCTATTGTACCAATGCATTCAAAGGGCTTCGTATCTGCGTGTCCTACCAGTTCTAAAAATGCTTTCTTCAGCGATTTTTTATTAAGTAGGGATTCTCCAAATACTTTATTTGTTTTTTCGATGCCGATATGGGCGCTTAGTAAAATGCAAACAAATAAACACTTACTGCAGTCGCAGCACCAGATATCTTTTTTGCTTCCTACATTACAGCTTTTAAAGATGCTTAGGTTCTTTTCACGCTGGCTAAAAATCCGTACGATTTGAAATTCATTTAATGGTCTCAACAAACTCATATAGACGTAATGCGGACTGATATACTTTTTTAAATAATTATTAAAGTCTTTTTCGAACTCGACTGTTTTGGAATATTGATGATTGATGTCTGTCCCAATAATAGTGGGTTCATTAGCAGAGGCTTCATTAGACAAACAACTGTATTTTGTATTCACAAATACCGACACAAGCGTAGCATAAAAAGCCAACATGGCAGAAAAAGGAGTATGCCCATTAAGGAATCCTTTTTTATTAAGTGCTATCAAAGTAGGATCTATCACACGTTTGACCAACACAGCAGCCTCACCATATCGTTCAGGTGCAGATTTAGCAGAATCCTTTGCCGCTTTCGTAGGATTCATCAAAAGATAAAATTTCTTATCCCTTGTTTGTGATAACATCGTGATAGATGCTAATGAATCTTTACCTCCTCCGATGGGTACAAGTAGTCGATTATCTTTTGGTTTAAGGCGCTCGTTTGTTTGAAGATTTTTTCCCTTCACGCATTCTATCCTCACTAGAGATTCTTGTTTGATCTTTATATCATTGAGGTATAAAAATTCCCCTAGTCCATGGTAGTATAATTTTTTCCACCAATTTATTTGCGCCTTACTTAAGGTCCCGCATGCCACATGAATCGATGGGCTGCATGTCGCTTTCCAATAGGACACCATTTCAATCATGCCTATGTTAAATACAAGATTGTCAATGATTTTTTTTCTTGGCTTAGCCCATTTCTCTGGGTCAATTGATTTTGGAAATTTGATGCTTGATGTTGGAGAGAATTGAATATCTCCACAATCAAAACAAAAACGGATGTTTAGCTTTTGCCCTCTAATAGACCATTTATATTTTTGATAATTAAAGACTGGGTATTGTTTTCGTAAAAAATCAAAACGCTGCATTCCCTTTAATGACTTTTTTATAGTCTTCATAAATTATGCAGATTTATTTTGAGCGTCTTCAAATTGGTCAAGGTCTATACCTCCGTAGTTACCGGAAGACATCATTAATATAACCACATTTTCATGAGGTGCTTCGTCTAATTGTTTTTGCAAAGTTTTTGCATCATTGGTAATGACTAAGGTCTCATCATTAAAAGCTGTACGGACCGCATCTTGTGCTAATGCTGGCATACGTTTTATTTTCATTGCCTCTGGATCATAGTGTACAATGGCTGTATCCGCAGGTTTTAAAGAATCCTTGTATTGAGGAATAAAATCTATATTCAGACTACTATAAGTGTGCAGCTCACAGACTGCTATAAGTTTTCGAGAAGCATACTTTTTCCTTACGGCTGCCACGGCTGCCTTCACTTTAGAGGGGGAATGGGCATAATCCTTTATTACCGTATAGCCATTTTTATCTGCCAAATATTGCAGTCGTTTTGCCGCTCCTCCAAATTTTGAGGCTGCTTCGTAAAAAGCGGTATCCTCTTTTCCTAGGATCTCCCATACCTTTTTAGCGGCAGCTAAATTCTGCAGATTATGGTCTCCATATAAGGAACAAGGATATTTCTTTCCTGCTTCGTCAATTAGGTACCACTTTTCTGAATCCGTTTCCGCTTTTAATGCTTGATAAGGATAGAGTTTACATTTTGCAAATTCTGACACTAAAGCTGGCAGTTCCGTATCTCCTGCAAAGTAAACCAGATGTGTATCTTCAGAAAGGGAGGCGATATAATCCGCAAACACCTTTCTATAAATCTCATAGGTTAGAAAGACATTCATATGATCCCAAGCCACTCCAGTCAATATCGCAATGTTGGGATGGTAGTGTACCAACTTTGGTCTAGGATCCTCTGCAGAAGTGGGATACTCGTCTCCTTCTATGACCATATAGGGTGCCGATTCTGTTAAGCGTACAGCTCCTTTTACTCCCTCTATTTTAGCCCCCACCATAAAATCCGTTTCCAAGTTATTCTGTAGCAAGGTATGTACGATGATGGAAGTGGTCGTCGTCTTCCCATGTGAGCCACCCACTACGATACGCGTTTTATCTTGACTATAGGTGTAGATAAGTTCTGGAAAGGTCACCACCTTGATATTCAAGAATCTCGCTTTCGCCAATTCAGTATTGTCTGCATGAGCGTGTTTTCCAAGCACCACCATATCCAAATCTTGATTTACTTTTTCAGGAAACCAACCATACACTTCAGGGCAAATCCCTTTAGCCTTTAAATTTGATAAAGCAGGGTCAAAAATAGTATCATCTGAGCCAGTGACCTCATGCCCCTGCGCCAATAACTGTAGCGCTAATTGATGCATTATGCTACCTCCTATCGCGATAAAGTGTATTTTCATATCACGAAGATATAAATTTCTAAATCGAGCTTATGCTTTTATTATAGGATGTTTTTAGGGAGCTATAAATGAATGAGAAAATAGTCTCCTTGCCCTAAGATAGGTCTAGGTAATTATCTTAGAATCAGGAAAAATGGGGCCGTTTTATGTTTGGAATCACTTCTATTATTATCACAAAAAAGAAAATTAACATGTAATCACTGCTTCAATTCAAATGAACTGGTATTTAATTCTACGACTCTACCTTTGCTATCTACATCCATAATAATAGATAGGCAATCTTGATAGGCTACGTTCCCCATAAACTCACCATGAAAGCAGTTCTTTTGATCTGGCCTATTGAAGCTATACACATATGAGTCTTTTGCATTGGGCAAAAGAGACTTGGAAATATATGTAGGTGGGCCTAAATAGGAAACAAGATCTTCTTTTGATATGGCAGTATCACAATCTCCATAAATTATATCTTGTAAGGATAGTGGTAGTTGCAAAAATTGCATAGCTAAAGTGTCAGTTAGTTGGATAGAAACAGCATATTCTCTTCCAATCTTTCGTTCCCAAAAAATGGTCTCAAAACCTTTTGGTACGGGGACATTTTGATAAAGATAGGTATAGACTCCATCTTGAGTTGCTTGGAAATATTTCTTTATTTTTTTTAATTTTTTTTGAGAGTCTTTCTTGCATTCAGAGTAATCAATAGGTTTTTTTGGCAGGAGTGTGCAAGAACTTAGGCCGAGTAAGAGAATAAATAATAATAAAAACTTTGATTTCGGTAAACTGGGCAACATGTAATCTCGATTATGCTTAATTCCACATCTTTATTCACAATAAAAATGGACCATTAAAGCTAGGAAAAATTCCTTTTCTTTAAAATCAAATGGCTACTTAAGATGGATAAAAGACAATATCCTAGAAAAAAGTATAGTCCAGGCAGCACATTACTTTCAGTTGTAATCCCAACTTGCATATTGCTAAATGCCAGATAAGCCAAAAAAACAGCCACCACAAACACATCCGCCATAGACCACTTTCCTGCATATTTGACAAAAAATTGAGCTAAGGCATTGTTTGAGGCTCGCCCAGCAAATAGCATAAGACATGTGAATATTAGTTTCAATAATGGAAATAGAATACTAAAACTAAGTATAGAAATAGAAACTATCCAATTCTTTTGCTCAAACAGGGTGCCTACCAACTCCAACACGGACTTACTTTGATAATAAAAAATCATATCTCCCTCAAAAACTTGCTCGATGTTCAGATCAACGCTAAAGCCCATGACTTTTGTTTTTATAGGCAAGGAACCAATATCTAAATTTCGCTCCAAGGCTGTTATTTCCAACATAGGATAGGTCAAGCCAATATGTAAGCATACCAGTGCTATCATGGTAATACCAAATGGAACAATGCCTTGCTCCGTATTTGACCTAGCAAAAAATACAGTCAATAGAAAAAATCCTACATAGCTGGCTAATACTATGCCCATGTATAAATTGCTTTGGCTCTGATAGCTTATCGCTTTTTGAGTATATTCCTCCGCCTTTGATAGTTTATTTCGCTCAGCTGTATCCCCTGTCCATTCTCCTGGATCTAGAAATCGGGCTTTGAAATTCAATACGTCAGCGTACTTTTCTTTTTGAATCTTTACACGGTGACCTGCCTTACTCAGTTGTGTATTCAAAATAAATGAGCCTATTAAAAATAAGGCGCTAATTCCAATAAAAATCTTATTCATCTATTACATTTGATTTTTTACAAAGTTAAGGATTTCAGATATAGTATTTCAATGCAAATAAAAAATGCTTTGCCCAATCGACTAGGCAAAGCAAGATGTATTAAAAACTAAAATTGGTATTGTGTAACTGTATCTACAGAAGAAAATCTCAGTTCTTCTTCGAAAATTTATCTCCAAACTCAGTGACCTTTTCACCAAATTTATTCATTGATTCTGTAAATGTTTCCATGCCATGCTCTATCTCTCTAGAGATATTCTGCACATTAATATCATCCCCTCTCATAGCCAATCTGTCTGAAGCCGTTTCCGCCTTTGGCATTACAATCCAAAGAATAATATACAAACCAAATCCTACACCCATGCCTAATATCAAAAAAGCCATTCCTAACCTCACCCAGATAGGATCATCAATTCCTAAGTATGCGGATAAGCCTGAACAGACACCTCCGATAATAGCGTCTTCCTCATCACGCATCATTTTTTTACCAAACACCCATTCCGTCTCTGGAATATCATCGTATTTTTCTTCATCACTGCTTTCTGCGCCAAATTCCTCAGGAGTCCCCATAACTGCTATGGCCTCGTGCACATCTCTTAAAGTCACAATTTCTAAAGCATCTGGTCTTTCTTTAAAGATTTCAGCTATGCGAGATTCGATGTCATTTACTATTTCTTGATAGCCTTTAGATCTTGAAAAGTGGCTTTCAATATCGCTTAGGTAATCCTCTAGAGCATGGTATGCATTCATATCGATAGCGAAAGGATATCCACCTAAATTTATATTTTTTATATCGTTCATTTTTTAAGATTTTTCTGGATTAATAAAAGTGATAGTTTGATCTATGTAGATATACTTATTTCATGGACTTGTTAACGGATTTATTCAACTGCTTCCATGAGGCTTGCAAGTCTTTTAGAAAGTCAGTCCCCTCATCTGTGATAGAAAAATATTTCCTCGGCGGTCCACTTGTGGATTCTTTCCAAGTGTAAGCCAACATACCCCCATTCTTGAGTCGAGTCAATAATGGATAAAGTGTACCTTCTACCACAATCAATTCTGCCTCTTTTAATTTTATAAGAATATCGGAAGTATATATCTCTTCTTTTGAAATGATAGAAAGAATGCACATCTCAAGGATTCCTTTCCGCATTTGGGCCTTTACAGAGGCCATTGGATTTTTCTTGGTATTCATATTCATACTACAAATATAAGGGCTAGCAGGGTATTATGCAATACATAGTACCTTCCTATGTACAGTAATTCTATAAGCAGCGTAAAATAATCGACGAATGGAACAATGTTTATGAGAGAAGTTAAGAAATAGGCTCTTATTGGGCACTTTATTTTACCATTCTGCGTAAACATAAAGCACAAATAGTATATTTATGGCAAACCATATATTTCACTTAGTTATGAAAAACTTCAAATTCTTAATTTATTTTATATTCTTAGCTGGAGCACTATTCTTAGCCTCATGTAACGATGATACCATTATTGATGGTGGAGGTATAGAACAAAACTCTATACTACAAACAGCATCAGCAACCGACAATCTAAGTTTATTTGTAGATGCTATAAATCAAACTGGTCTAGAAAATATATTTTCGCTGAGCGGTCCATTTACTGTTTTAGCACCAACAAATGAAGCTTTTCAGGCACTTATAGATTCAAACCCAGCTTGGAATTCTTTAAGCGACATAGACAACAGTATGCTTTCTAATATTTTGTTATTCCATGTCCTCGGTGTGCAACTTACTTCTACTGATTTTGTGGATTCATTTATAACAACTGGTGCTACTGGACCAAATAATGAGCAAATTTCCTTACAAATAGACGTAAGCGGAGGCATAAGATTTAACGGATCTGCTACTCTCGTCACTACAGATATTGAAGCTAGCAATGGTATTCTCCATATCATTGATGAAGTAATGTTACTTCCTTCTTTAGAGGATATCTTATTAAATAATGCAGGATTTTCTTTGCTTGTTTCTGCCTTCACAAGAGATGACTTGGCTATGGATTTTTTGAGTTTACTTTCAAGTGCAGAACCATTTACTGTTTTTGCTCCTACGGATGCAGCTTTTCAAGAGCTGATAGATGCCAATTTAGACTGGGATTCTCTTGCTGACATCCCACTTGATATTTTAGAACCTGCATTATCGTATCACATTTTAGAAGAGGAAAATGTACAATCCGATCAATTATTTGAAGGGCAATCTATTGTTACCATTGGTTTAGATACATTTAATATAGACCTATCATATGGTCCAGTGATAAATACTACGAGTGGTCAGAATGTGGATATTATCTTGCCAAATATACAAGGAGTGAATGGAGTTGTGCATGCCATAGACGCCGTACTATTGCCTGAATAATCATTACCTTATACATTGCTATATAAAAAGAGAGCTTGGCAAAATTGCCGAGCTCTCTTTTTAATTTACAACAGGTAAATGAAATTTAATTTTACCAAGTTTTAGTTTGATAAGGATATCGTTGTTCGTATTGTTTTTCTACCATGACTTTTATTAGATCCCGCAGTTCGCTTAAGTTTTCTTTCTTTAAAGCAGATATAAAAATAGCTTGATGTTCATAATTGTTAACTAAATTTTCCTTAAGCTCCGTAAGAATTTCTTTTTTGGTTTGCTCTTCAAGGTAAGCGTCAAAGTATTTCTCTTTATAAAGGTCTATCTTATTGTAGACCATCAAAGTTGGTTTTGATAATGCATCTAGATCTTTGAGTGTCCTAGTCACTGCCGCGATATGATCTTCATACTGTGGATGTGCCACATCTACAATGTGAAGAATGACATCTGCTTCTCTAACTTCATCTAAAGTTGACTTAAAACTCTCAATCAGATGATGGGGTAGTTTACGAATAAACCCAACGGTGTCTGAAAGCAAAAATGGCATTCTTCCAAATACAACTTTACGCACAGTAGTATCCAAAGTGGCAAATAGCTTATTTTCGGCGAATACCTCAGATTTACTCAGTATGTTCATCAAAGTGGATTTACCGACATTAGTATAGCCAACTAAAGCAACTCTGATCACTGATCCTCGATTTTTTCGTCGTGTTGAATTTTGCACGTCTATTTTATCCAGCTTTGCTTTCAACAAGGCAATTTTATCGTTTACGATACGTCTATCTGTTTCAATTTCTTTTTCACCAGGTCCACGCATCCCAATACCCCCTTTTTGTCTTTCTAAGTGCGTCCACAGACCCCTCAACCGTGGGAGCATGTATTGCATTTGAGCCAATTCAACTTGGGTTTTCGCTTGCGCTGTTTGTGCCCTATTCGCAAATATGTCTAAGATTAATGTAGATCGATCGATAATTTTCACTTTCATTTCTTCCTCCAGAATACTTACTTGCTTTCCACTCAAGTCATCATCAAAAATGACCATATTCACCTCTTCATTCATTTCCACATATTCTCTGATCTCTTCCATTTTCCCTTTTCCTACAAAATATCTCTTGTCAGGGTGAGACAATTTTTGCACAAAGCGCTTTTTAGCAACAGCTCCCGCTGTCAATGCCAAAAATTCTAATTCATCTAAATATTCTGCATTTTGCTCTACGGTAGTACCAGGCATAATCAATCCTACCATTACAGCATATTCTTTTTCTTTTTTGAGACTATTCTTCTTCTCCCCTAGTGTCCACTCATTACCCATAAAATTATTTTAGTTTATCTTCTTTTAATAATTTATACCATTTAACGATTCAAAAATTCGATTGTTTTCTCTACTAAGGATTCACTGTGAGCTGGTAGGGAATCCGATTCAAAAGGATGTTTACCACCGAAAGTATGATTGGCGCCTTCTATTAATTCCAAATCTGCGTTGCCACTCCAAGCTAACAATTTCTTTGCTGCAGCAGCTGGGACCGCAGTATCTCCTGCCCCATGAACTATTAGCCAAGGAATTCTCAATTCACTAGCCGCTTTCTCTGTATGTAAGTATTCTTTATTTTGAAGATAGTTGTCATACAATTGATAATATAATGGCATGGCTACCTTCGTTCTAGAATTGACTCTGTACATTACTCCATTTTGCTTCCAATCCGCCATCACCTTTTCATCATGCCAAGCATAATCAAAAGTAGCCACAGATGCCCAAGTTACCAATTTTGTTATTCTATCATCATTTGCAGCCTTTAGCAAACAGATAGGGCCTCCCCGACTATGTCCAATCAAGGTAATGTGCTGTCCATCCCATACATTCACTATTTCAGCAAGTGTCGTGCATTGATTAATCACTGCATCAAGGTCTTCTAACTCAAGCATATAGTTATTTCGACCAAATGCTTCTAAATCTCCAAACTCATCAGGATTCTCTAAAGTCGTCCCATTGTGGGAAAAGTTGAATTTTACAAAGATATAGCCCTCATTAGCAATTCGTTCACCTAGCAGATTCCACGTTCCCCAGCCCTTAAAACCTTTAATACCATGCACAAAAATCACCAAAGGCAGGTTCTTTTTGCCCTCAGGTATCCTATAGTCCATCAAAAAGCGTTTTCCATGGCTTGGCTCAACAATATGATTCTTCTTCTTGTTCATTGTATAGTATATATTTTAATTCTACTTATCTTGTGCGTCTAACAAAATAGGCAGCTAAATATTCGAAATAAAGCAGTTTGAATATGAAAAGCAAAAGTACTTAATTATGGTTCAATCCTTGGACAACATAAAATCACCAATAGTTGAAGAACTGAATGCTTTTCAAGGTAAGTTCAAGGAGGCTATGAGTTCTCCTGTGCCACTACTCGAAAAAATCACCTACTATATAGTAAAACGTAAAGGTAAGCAGATTCGCCCCATGTTTGTTTTTCTCTGTGCAAAACTTTGTGGTCAGGTCTCAGAATCAAGCTATCATGCTGCCTCATTGGTAGAAATCTTGCATACTGCTACCCTAGTTCATGATGATGTAGTAGATGATGCCAATAAAAGAAGAGGCTTCTTCTCCATAAATGCGCTTTGGAAAAACAAGATTGCAGTGCTTTGTGGAGACTATTTGTTATCAAAAGGCCTCTTGTTGGCCGTAGACAACGAAGAATTCCAATTGCTTAAAATTGTTTCAGAAGCGGTAAAAGCGATGAGTGAAGGAGAGCTTTTGCAAATCGAAAAAGCACGACGCCTAGACATAAAGGAAGAAATATACTATGATATCATCAAAGGAAAGACTGCCTCTTTGATTTCTGCTGCATGTGCTGCTGGAGCTGCATCTACCACTAAAGATGAAACGGTCATTCAAAAGATAAAAACCTTTGGAGAGTATATAGGCATTTCCTTTCAGATTAAAGATGACCTATTTGATTTCGGAGAAGATGATATAGGAAAACCGCTTGGTATAGATATCAAAGAAAAAAAGATGACCCTGCCATTGATCTATGCGCTTGATAATACCACATGGAGTAAGAAAAGAAGCATCATCAATATCATCAAAAATCACAACACCAATAAAAAGAAGGTTGATGAAGTAATAGCCTTTGTGAAAAATAGTGGTGGAATAGAATATGCTACAAAAGCAATGTATGACTACCGAGATCGAGCCTTCGAAATTCTTCATACCTTTCCAGATAGCCCATCTAAGACCTCATTGGAAGAATTGGTTAAATTTGTTACGGAACGCAAAAAGTAAATATTGATTCCAGCACATTACTAATCTATTTTTATAGCTTTCAAGCTCTATTTTAATTCTGATAAATTTTATGTTTGCATCTATCAGTACATCGATTAAATAAAGAAATATGGAATTGCTCCAAAAGTATGCACACCTACTAGTCAACTATTGCCTTGAAATAAAAGAAGGAGACAAATTTTATATCAGAACGACTACGCTTGCTGAACCTTTAGTCAAAGCATTGTATGCTGAAGCATTAAAAACCGGCGCCTATCAAATCGAAGTAGATATGGGTTTTAGTGGAAGAGGCAAAATGTTCTTTGATCATGCTAGTAAAAAACAACTCCAACAAGAGCCTTTTTTACGAAAACATGCCATGGATACATTTGATGCATATCTATACGTAAGAGCTCCGTTCAATCTGAGAGAGGATCAAAATATTGACCCCGATAAACTAAAAATAAATCAAGCGGCCACCAAAGCCATCAATGATGCCTACTTTAAAAGGACAGCAACGAGAGAATTGAAGAGAAGCCTTTGTCAATATCCTACCGAGGCTTCTGCACAAGCCGCTGGTATGTCCCTAGATGAGTATCAAAAATTTGTTTTTGGCGCTTGCAATCTATTTTCAGATGATCCTCAGGCAGAATGGAAAAAACTAAGTCGTGAGCAACAAAGAATTGTAGACCATCTAAATTCTACTGAAAACATTCAGTATAAAGGAGATGGAATAGATATTCGATTTAATACTAAAGGGCGTACTTGGATCAACTCAGATGGCCAAACCAATATGCCTTCTGGAGAGGTGTATACATCCCCCGTAGAGAATTCTGTGCAAGGTCAAATTCACTTCTCCTACCCTGGTGCCTATTTCGGAAAAGATGTGGAGGGTGTCACTCTTTATGTCAAGGATGGGTATATCGAAAAGTGGGAAGCGAAAAGAGGGGCTGACTTCCTAGATGAAATATTCGCTATAGAAGGAACTCGAAGATTTGGAGAAGCAGCGATTGGTACCAACTACAATATTCAACAAATGACTAACAACATTTTATTTGATGAAAAGATTGGAGGTACTGTACACATGGCGATTGGTCAATCATACCTACAGTGTGGTGGTAAAAATCAATCTAGCGTACACTGGGATATGATAACAGAGATGAAAAATGGGGGGCAGATATTTGCCAATGACGAACTTATCTATGAGAATGGATTATTTTTAATTTAAAAAAACGCCTGACAAAATTGTTTTAACAATGGTCAACATTTGAGTCATTCCATAAACTAATTTACTTAGCATTTGTTTTAATGCATTATCGAATTACAAAAAATTTAAACATTTATTATGAAATTTATAATTGTATTCTTTTGCTTAATGGGAGGAACCCTTTTTGCTCAGACAACGCGACCTTATACCACTACGCAACCAAAACCAAAAATGACGGATGAGCAAAAACTGGAAAAATTTGGTATTGCGCAATCTGACAAGAATATGTTAGGAGGCTTGAAAGTTGGTGAACATGCACCAAACTTCTCTGGGTTAGATCAAAACGGCAATACAGTAGAATTGAATGAACTCTTGAAAGAAGGTGAAGTGGTTGTAATCTTCTATAGAGGATACTGGTGTGGCATTTGCAACAGACACCTAAGTAATTTAGAAGAACAACTATCCAGTATCACCGACAAGGGTGCTACAGTAATTGCAGTGACTTCGGAGAGTAATGAATATGCTAAAAAGACTTCTGAAAAAAACGACCTAAGCTTTAGCGTTATCTCAGATACGGACAATACTATTCTTAGTGACTATAAAGTACTATATGAAGTAAGTGAATCTTACCAACAAAAAATTGTAGGATTCACTAACAACTCTATCAAAGATTATAACGATTCTGATGAGGCTATTTTACCTATTCCAGCTACCTATATTATAGACCAGCAAGGAAATATCTCTTGGAAAAATTACAATATTAATTATTCTAAGCGTGCTTCTGTAGAAGACATTTCTCAAGCGCTTAAGTAAACTTTATGATATTTGATCACAAAAAAGTGCCATGCTTCAAAGAAGCATGGCACTTTTTTTCGTTGGTAAGAAATTTTTATTTGCGCAATTTTAAACTCAAGACCAGCCAAATAATATTAGCTAAAATAAAAATAACAAATCCATATAACGTGCTTATCATCGAGACTTTCAATCCGCCCATTAACATAGGTGTAGATACCCCACCCACTCCTTCAATTGTATCGAAAGCACTAATCAATCCAAGTAGTTGCCCAAATATGCCCACTATGATGGCAAGTGTACCTATCGACTTGATATAGCTTAGTTTTGCTCTTTTCTCTGCAAGTGGTTCTTGATCTTTACTTAGTACAGCTCGCCCGTTTACAAAAGCAACTACTATCGCCAATATCAACAATAGTGTAAGTACACTCATAAATAATACTCCTCCTTGAAAAAATAAATCTATCAACATGGATTAGTGTTTTTCAAAAACCAAAATCGTGATCTTTGTAATTTTTAAAATCTTGATTGAGTTGTCGGAAATCCAATTTACCATTATTCGATCTAAGATGATTCAAAATAATCATACCTTTTCTTATACGGATTTCTTGACTTTTCACCATGCCTATCACATGCAATAAGGATCTTTGTTTACCTGGTGTCAAAGCATGAAACAAATCGTCTCCTTCTGTGTCTTGGTATAGTAATTCTTGAAACTCTTCGGGCATAGGCATCCCGTATTTACTGTCATCTTTGATGAGCTCAATATTTAAAGTCTCTCCTTCTGTCAAGCCAAATTTCTTAGAATTCTGCTTACTAAAATTCACAAAGTAAACTCCTTTTCCCGCAGGCATTAGAGCGGCATGAAATGAAAAGGTGCCATTTACCTTACAAATAACTCGCTTGTCCTTTGTCTCTTCGATTAATTTTTTGGCAACCTTATCAGGTACTATGATGTGCTGCCCCCAGACAGAAGAATCTAATTGCTCAAGCTTTGCCTTAAATTTCATTTTTCTTTTTGCTTCAATTTTCGCTTATGCTGCAAATTCAAATCTCGTCGTGGGTTATAATTGAACCCGACAAAAATACCATGGCTATCGGAAGCGGGGTTGCGTTCTCTTGTCTTGATATCTGCATTAGAGAAATGTACATGGCGTACCCCAACAAAGCCAGATATACTTGGAGTTATATTGAACTCAGCTGCTAGACCATATTTCACAACACCATTCCAAAAAGTCCCAAATCTATCCGTGTTAGAATTAGAGGCTGGAAAAATTTGGGTGAAATAGACCAAGCCTACTCCGGACTCAAACCACAATCTAAATTTCTCCCTATCCCTGAGATAAAATCGATTGAATATGCGCAACATGGATAGTCCCGAAGCACGATTAAACTCATCTCGAGGATGATATACACCTACATCTGCGCCATAACTCAACCACTTCAGCACTTTATAATTAAAACCTAAACTGGTTTCAGGAATAGTAGTGAAAGGAAACTTATAAGACCAATTTGTCCCGCTTTCAAAATAGAAGGACAAACGTTTATCATCGATCTCTTTATTTTTTCTATCTAGATAGAATGCTATTCCTGTCAGCGTACTTAGATATAATACACCTACCCCAAGATGCAAACGAGCAGGAGCAAAACCGAGCGGATTATTAATTCTTCGACTACTATCTGTAGTCAGTTGAGCAAAACAACTATTGGGACCAGTACAAAAAACTAAGACTAAAAATAGTGAAAGAAGGAAAGTAGTTTTACATTTCATTTTTCAAAGGTATAAGGAATTTGCTACTTAACAAACAGTTCAAAAATTTATTCTACAGATTCGCCAGCTGCGATTCCATTTAATATATAAGTAGTCCTTATGGATGCCGTTTTTTCGACAATTTTAAATACCGTGCAAAATTTTTCCTCAGACAGACGTATTGCTTGCTGTAGTTTGCTTTCCTTTACATCCCCAGTCAACTTGATCGTGATCAGTATATTCTCAAACAAGCCAGGCACTTCTGCTCTTCTATTTCCTGTCACCTCCACATCAAAATCTTTAACCTCTTGTTTTGATTTTTCCAAAATACTCAACACATCGATAGACATACAACCTCCCAGACCCACTAATACCAATTCTGTAGGTCGAAATCCTACTGGATTGTCTACCAATTTTTCTGATCCACAAACGGCCACTTCTACCTGAGCATTATTTGCTTTAAAATGATAATCTTTTTCTTCTTTGTGAATATTAATTTTCATATGTGATTTGTTTTTACAACTATAAATCTAATTAGAAATTTCTACATCTAAATCAGCTGTCTATTATTTAATTCGTTTCGGGGCCGTCACGACAGATACTCTGGCGGGGCCTACGTATATGCGTGACCGGGTCATCCGTTCCTACCGACGAAAAAGTCGGTACCACTTCTACCCCTCGTCCTTCTACCGCTTTGCCTTTTGGCACGCCCGACATATACAATATCGACTATGCTCTATGCATAAAAGGGACTATCTCTCCTTTTTCCACATAGTTTTTTAGTAGACGTAAAAGTTGCGCCCAAGAATAATTTGATCTTCTAAAGTGATGATTTTGCGTTTTCCATCCTTTATGATAATGAGACACTTGAATGCCATCGGGAATCTCTGTTAATTCAAAACCAAAACAGGTAGGGTTCCAGTCTATATCTGCTTTAGTCATGCGTAGTTCAAAGTGTTTGTCTAATTCACAAATACTTACTTCTGCATACCAGTCATATTCAGGAGAAAAATGTAAGCGATATTCTTGACCGATTTTTGCTATTCCCTGAGACTCTTTGGTCCACCAATTATTGAGGTGTTGAGGCTGAGATAATGCAGCAAAAATTTTGCTAGGGGAAGCCTTGATTGTCAGATCATGCAAAATGTCATACATCCAAAAGGCTTTAAGACAGTAATTGATAAGTAATCATAGACCCAAAATAAGCCATGAGTGTCATAAATACAAATTGAACCATTGGCCATTTCCAAGATTTGGTCTCTTTGCGTACTACTGCCAGGGTGCTCATACATTGCATAGCAAAAACATAAAAAATGAGGAGACTCATAGCCACTGCAAATGTAAATGTCTTTTGCCCCGTTTTAGGATTAATCTCTGCCGCCATTTGTTTGCGTATGGTAAAGTCATTTTCGGTGCTCCCAACATTATATATTGTAGCCATAGTGCCCACAAAAACTTCTCTTGCTGCAAAAGAAGTGATTAAGGCGATCCCTATTTTCCAATCAAAACCAAGTGGTTCGATAACTGGCTCAATAAATTTTCCAAGATGCCCTGCATAAGAAGCTTCCAATTTCTTTGAAGCTAATAAGTCATCCGCAGCTTCTTGGGACAAATTACTTTCTAGCGCTATCTTATCCGTATCGGTCTTGGCGTAGGCCATCTTATCCGAAGGGCCATAGCTGCTCATAAACCACAAGATGATTGATATAACTAGGATGACACGACCCGCTTCCCAAACAAAGGTGAATACCTTATCCTTCACTACTGAAAGTACATTCCGTATGGAAGGCATTTTATAGTTTGGCAGTTCTAACATCAAAAAACTCCGTTCTTCTGACTTAAGAATATATTTGAAGGCAAGTGCAGACAATAGGGCTGCTAATATGCCAAGGCCATATAAACCAAAAAATACTAGACCTTGGAGATTAAAAAAACCTAGTACTGTAGTAGTAGGTACTACCAATGCGATAAGAATAATGTATACAGGTATTCTTGCACTACAACTCACTAATGGAGCTACCATGATGGTAATCATTCTTTCTTTCCAATTGGGAATAGTCCGTGTAGACATTACCGCTGGGATAGCACAAGCTGTGCTTGACACTAGGGCAATTAAACTTTTTCCATTCATTCCAAATCGTTGCATAAAACGATCAAATAGATAAACGACTCTCGCCATATATCCAGACTGCTCAAGTATAGAAACAAAGAAAAACAGTATTGCAATTTGTGGTATAAAAATCAAGACTCCCCCAAGACCTGCTATAATGCCTTCAGTGAGTAAAGATCTAAACCATGAATCTGGTAAGGCATTCTCTACAAATCCACCTATCAGCCCAAACAATCCTTCTATAGCATCCATTGGCAGTCCTGCCCAAGCAAAAATGGCCTGAAACATCAAAAGCATTATTAGAAAGAAAATGGCCGATCCTATAATGGGATGTGCTAGTAGTTCATCTATTTTTGCAGACTTGTTGACTTGACTAGAATCTGAAGTCATCGCTTGCTGCACGATGGGCTGGAATCCATCAAATCTACTTAATGTTTCTTTGACTTGATGATCCAATGAAGCAAAGCCTACACTTGTCAATTTTTGGCCAATATTAAATCTATCTGCTGCGCTAATAAAATTATATGCTTCATAATGATGCGCCACTAATATGTTTTGATAGTCATTATCAAAGCCCGTACTTTTCCTTATGAGTTTAGCGGTCTCTTTTAAGGAATCATGCGGTTTAAAAAATTGAGCGGTCGAAATATACTTTTTAGGATTTTTACATAAGCTATCCATTTCTAGCTTCAAATTTTCAATTCCATCTCCAGACTTACTACTTATTTGATGTACTACCATGTCTAGCTTATTCGCCAAAATGTTAGTGTCAATAGATTTATGTTCTCCTTCTAAGAGATCTGTCATATTCATTGCAAGAATACAAGGAATCTTGAGTTCGATTATCTGTGTGAGTAAAAGTAACTGCTTGTCCAGTTGCGTACTGTCACAGATATATACAATACCATCGGGGTAATATTTATCATTTGGATTAGCAAGGACTTTAGATACAATCAACTCATCTTTTGTACTAGGATAGAAACTATATGTACCCGGTAAATCTAGCAGTTGAATCTCATGATTAGCTAACTTCAAATTGGCGTACTTCACATCAACAGTTACTCCAGGATAATTTGCGACCTTTTGTCGCTGGCCAGTAAGAATATTGAAAAGAGAAGATTTACCACTATTGGGATTTCCACAGAATGCTAGCTTGATAGGGGTCGTTGCTGTTTCGCTCATACTAAAACCATGGATTTTACTTCTTCTTCCCTCATCGCAAAATGTCTATTACTTGCGAGTATATAGTATGCACCTATACTGGGATTGGCTCGGATAAGCTTGACCTTTGAACCCGGAAGAACTCCCATGGACATCATCCTTTGAGCGATAAATTTATCCTCGAAATGAGACAAAATCCCTTCTTTTTTGACTAAAATATTGTGATGCATAGGGCTTAAATATAATTTGGTGTCAAAAGTACCCAATTTAGACGCAATCTAAACAAACTTCGGTAAGAAAACTTGAATAAGAATAAAGTAAATAGATATACTTTCATAAGTAGCTGAAAATAAAGGAAATAGGCATAATATATTTTACCAAATTGACAACAAAAAAGTAGCCTTAGCTTTATACTTATTCGAAAAAAATAACGACCTTTGCAGTACCCAAGAAGCATTTAGCTAGACCTATTCGATAATGTTTGGGTAAAAGATATAGAAAATAGTGACTTAGATGCTTTTAGTGCGTACGCCATGTCAAAAGGATGGATTACGAAATTGAGGGAAAGCCAAATGAAACAATAATGCATTATCCTCAATGAAAAATCTACTACTCCAAAAATCAAAGGGCATTGTGTAAATTATGTTTACATAATTGTTTGAGTCCTATTTTCTTTTTTCTTTCTCAACTCAAATTCTTATTTATATCCACGACAAGTTTTTGACGGTCTGTTCTGTCTCTACATCCCCTGTATGCGCTGTATCTTTGGGCTCAAATAACATATTCAAAACAACGTCTCCATCTGTATAAGGTCGATGTTCGACTCCTTTGGGGACAATCAATACCTCCCCTTCTTTAACCTTCACGGAGTGCCCTTCTCTAAAGTCCATCCTTAGTACACCTTTAAAGACTAGGAATAGTTCGTCTTCATGATCATGTTTATGCCATACAAAATCGTCTTTGAGTTTGCAGAGTTTGACATATTGCCCATTTAGCTCTCCTATAATATGAGGAGTCCATAATTTTTCGAATAAGGAAAACTTCTCCATGATATTGATAGGCTGGACGTCTTTTACATTTTTCATATTTCGATATATTTTGAGTGTACTTCAATAAGCTGCATCATTCTGCTTGTCAACAAAACTGAACTTTAGTAACTGAAAGATATACATTTGAATTCACATCGAAAACTCACTGCCAGGAAATATCTCTTAAGAAAGTAGCCCGGTACATTTTATAACAAGGACTATTATAGTCTAAGCATTATTTTGCATGAGGGATCGGAAGGATGCGACCATCGGGAGCAGTCACGTGCAACGTTTAGCCTAGCGGCGTCAGCTTTTTGCACGGGACCGTAGTCCTGGAAAAGCCCGACCTAGGTATCTCATCGCGCGACTGGAAGAAGCGCAATGAGATACCTAGGGCATGCCCAAAAAAATCAACTACTGAACAATCACTTTTTGATAGAACAACTTCTGATCTACAATAACATGAATGAAGTATATCCCAGGCCTTAGAAATTGCATATCGAGTTTGATATTGTCTCGATCTTGAATGATATGGTTAAGCTGGATTTCCCTGCCGTGCATATCGACCAATTTTATATTTTTGAGTGCACTCGCAATTCCTTCTTGGTTGATAATTAAATAGTCGTCAGTAGGATTCGGATATACATTCAACTCCTCTGTTTGCAAGCCATTGACGGCAGTACTTTGTAGTAGGATTTCGATACTACTGGTACAATCGGTTGAATCTGTAACGGTCAAAGTATATATTATCCCTTCTTCTGGATTAACCAAAATGCTACTGTCCGAACCTGTACTCCATTCGTATTCATACGGCGAGACACCACCACTCGCTATTGCCATCAAATCTCCATACGCTGTTACTTCAAAACTAAGATCTAAAGCATCTGGTTCGGCAATCTCAATAGTAGACTCATAAGAACATTGCAAAGCGTCCATAATCGTTACATTGTATATGCCCGGTGCCAAATCTTTTAGTGTAGGGAAGCCTCCAGCAAATGTATACGGCTGCTCGCCTCCCGATACATTGTATATAATCGAACCATCATTGGCACCAAAACAAGATACATCAGTAACTTCAACATCAATTGTCAAGAGATTTTCCACTACACCAACTACTACCTCATCGATAGTGGAACACCCTGAAATCAGATCAAACACTTCCACTGTATAAACACCAGGTGTAGATACTGTAATAGAGGCCGTATTACCAACAGGGCCTATGCCTTCTAGCCTCCAAACATATTCTGCATAAAGGTCTACCGGAGAAATAGAAGCAGTCAAAACTATTTCGTCTTGTGGGCACATTATTTCTTGATCAGCACCGGCGTCGACAGATGTTTCCTGAGGAATGCTTACCAAAAAAATAATTTCTACCTCACAAAAGTTCTCTGCATTTACGCCTACGAATGAATAGGACCCAGACATTGTTGCAGTAGCCAATGGGAATTCGTCAATCCGCAACCCTTGTTGCATTCGCCATTCCCCTCCTGCCAATTCTCCAGTAAAAAATTCAGTTGGGTCCAACAACAAGGTGCTATCACATGTAACTAAACCAGTTGTTATTGCTATGTTGTTGATATTGCTTGTCACTTCAGCTGACGTGGTTGTAAAACATCCATTTATCATATTGGTTACTATTGCAGTATAAGTACCAGGTGCGTTCACTACTATATCTTTAAGGGTTGGGTCTGACGCTATACCTGGACCTTCCCAAAGGTATTGGGCATCCGCAGGATTCACATCGGTAGTCAAGACCAGATTAAGCTCATTGATCTCACAAGTAATCATACCAGGCGATGAAATTTCGATCTCCGCAAAAGGTTGAGTCAAGTCCTCTAAAAATTCAACTATATCAGTAGCCTGTTCACCAGTCTCTGTATTGGTAACGGTCAGGGTATAGGTTCCAGGAATTGTAACAGTGACTGTTATTTCTGTTGAGATTTCGGTCCCTGTTGGGTCTGTCCATGAATAGGTAAACTCTGGCCCCATAGAAGAACTGCTTCCATCAAGGATAAATTCTGTACTGATACAAGTAATGATTTGATCAGGACCAGCGTCAGCTATAGTCTCTGAAGTTTCGTCTTGTTGTACCTCTATGCAAGTTGTTGTTTCACAGAAGTTCTCGGTATCCTGTACTGTCAAACAGTAGATACCAACTTGATTGATAGTTGGTGTCAAAGTGTTTGTCCCCGACACTATGGATCCATAAGTAGTATTCCATTGGTATTGAAAATTTGGACCCTCGCTTGAGCCTAATGCACTGAGTTGAAGTTCTCCTCCAGGTAATAATAAGTCAGGTACTTCGATGATAGCTGTTGGAATATTTTCGTCGCAAAATACTTGAACTTCTTCCATATTTATACATCCATTATTATTATTAGTCACCTCTAAGGTATATACTCCACAAGAAGTAACTTCCACCATGGCCTGGTTGCTTATAGTAATTCCTGCAAAAGACCAATTATAAATAATTTCTGCTCCACTATCAGAGCCCGTACCATCTAAAATAACAAATGTATTGAAGCAATTGAGAATCTCAGGCGTAGCGATAGAAACAAATGGCGGCTCTATATCTTGACTTACTTCAGTAATGAAGGAAGCAGTACATCCATTATTTGTATCTGTAACGATGAGTTCGTAAAATCCTGCTTGGCCTACCTCTATAGTACTTTGATTTCCAAGGGTGGCCCCCTGTAGGCTCCAATCGTATTCCAAAGAAGTATCCTCATCTGTAGATAAGGTAACTGTATTATTGTTGCAAGTAAGTACATCATTCACCTGAACATCCACTTGAGGAGCATCTGTGTTATCACTAACTACGACAGTGTCGGATGCTACTTCATTTGTCAAACTGTTGGTCACTGTCAAGATATAAATTCCAGGTTGGGTGACCGTGATGGATATATCTGTTGAAATTTGATTTCCATTTTCGTCTGTCCATGCGTAGATAAATTCAGAACCTGCAGAGGAATTACTTCCGTCTAAAGTTACTAATGAAATGTTACAAGTTAATAATTGATTTAATCCTGCGTTAGCTATCGTTTCAGAAGTTTCAATTTGTTGTACCTCTATGCAAGTTGTTGTTTCACAGAAATTGTCGGTATCCTGTACTGTCAAACAGTAGACACCAACTTGATTGATAGTTGGTGTCAAAGTGTTTGCCCCCGACACTATGGATCCATAAGTAGTATTCCATTGGTATTGAAAATTTGGACCCTCGCTTGAGCCTAATGCACTGAGTTGAAGTTCTCCTCCAGGTAATAATAAGTCAGGTACTTCGATGATAGCTGTTGGAATATTTTCGTCGCAAAATACTTGAACTTCTTCCATATTTATACATCCATTATTATTATTAGTCACCTCTAAGGTATATACTCCACAAGAAGTAACTTCCACCATGGCCTGGTTGCTTATAGTAATTCCTGCAAAAGACCAATTATAAATAATTTCTGCTCCACTATCAGAGCCCGTACCATCTAAAATAACAAATGTATTGAAGCAATTGAGAATCTCAGGCGTAGCGATAGAAACAAATGGCGGCTCTATATCTTGACTTACTTCAGTAATGAAGGAAGCAGTACATCCATTATTTGTATCTGTAACGATGAGTTCGTAAAATCCTGCTTGGCCTACCTCTATAGTACTTTGATTTCCAAGGGTGGCCCCCTGTAGGCTCCAATCGTATTCCAAAGAAGTATCCTCATCTGTAGATAAGGTAACTGTATTATTGTTGCAAGTAAGTACATCATTCACCTGAACATCCACTTGAGGAGCATCTGTGTTATCACTAACTACGACAGTGTCGGATGCTACTTCAGTTGTTAAACTATTGGTCACTTGAAGTGTATATTCTCCAGCCACAGAAACATCAAAAACAGCATCCGTGGACAAAATTTGTCCTGATTCGTCTAGCCATTCATAAGAATAAAGTGCGCCCATAGAAGTGTTATCTCCTCCAATGCTCACTGTTGCTATATCACATTGTAGTTCTAGATCAGAACCAGCGTCTGCAATAAGGTTTATATCTGATTGGCCAGCATTGAAACTATTACCAACTAGATAAATGGCTGATCCGAATATTGCATCTGCAACATCTGCAACTGCTATTTGTATCTGATATGTTTCTCCTATTTGCAAACCATCGTATGAGGCTGTTAAAGGAACTGTCCAACCATCAAATTGAGAATTTAAAGTAAAGGGGTTATTCGAAACATCAATTCCAGCGCAACTGCTTGCAGTACTAGTTGATGCAATATTATTATCGATATAAAAATTGTTATTTTCTATATGATTAATCGTTCTAATGTTGACTTCATTTATTACTCCATTGGCATCTTCGAATACAGCAAGATTAATAGCAGGACTACCATTGACCGAATATGGCCCAGAGATGCCCGGTCCAGCCAAAAAAATACCTAAAACATCACTGAAAGCGGTTCCTACAAAATCACAATATTCTTCTGAAGCAAAAATATATTCAAACGACAGACCCGTTTGTGAAGGGATAAATGAAAACTGGATACTACTCTGATCAAAGCTAGGTGCGTTGGACAAAAGGTTAAGATTGTCGTTACCCGGCAAGCCTAAATTGCCTCCTATACCAGTGACCGTATTGCCTCCATAGAAATCGAAAACGCTGGCATTTGTCAATATTATTCCATCTTCTATTCCTAGAGTTACTTGGGCGTTAGAAAAGGTACCTAGGGATGCCATATTCCCAAACGCGCCAGAAGCTTGAACATTAGAAATCTGAAAAAAGTCATTTGCCCTTAGCTCATCTCCGACTTGTTGTTCATATGAAACTTGGTCAATAGGAGTTTGGTATTGAATACGGTTGACACTTTGGCCGTATAAATAGCTACTTGTAAGAATACATATTAGGATAAAAAATAAAGTGTGTAAATTCTTAATCACTGTTCTTGTTTTAGTTAGTATAAATATACTCTTTTTCTAATGGAAATCAGTTTAAGGCTACCTAATGAATTAAGTTAAGTTTCGGTAGTTCTTATATCGATATTTTTCATTTTAACCGAAATTTTTTTC
>CAYZUW010000008.1:0-28496 GCA_964481325.1 uncultured Saprospiraceae bacterium | reverse complement strand
TATCGTTATGGTCAAGTACATATATTTTGCTTTGGTTGCAGCTCTGCTATCCTTCTCTTCTTGCTCTGCAGATGGTCTAGCTACTATAGCTCCACTTCCCCTGGCGGTGGGTAAGACAAATGAAATCAGAATAGTCTGTGATCAGGATGACTGGGAAGGACCGCTAGGAGATAGTATACGTTATCACTTTCAAGCTCCATTTCTAATATTGCCCAATCCTGAGCCAATGTTCGACTTGAAGCATTTTACGGCTGAGCAAGTAATAAACAATGAATTGCGCAGAAATTTGAGAACCTATGTCTTTGTTGGGGACTTGTCTGATACGCATTCAGCTACGACTAAGCTTATCCTCCAAGATCTTAATGGAGAGAAACTACGGCGAGCAAAAGAAGATCCAAGCTTCAATACTATGATTGGAAAGAACAAGTGGGCGACCGGTCAAATTATGGTTTATTTATTTGGAAACAACATGGAGGCACTTTTCAAAAACATCCGTGAAAAGTATCCCACCATCGCGCGTAGGATAAATGAGTTTGACGAAGATAAAATTCAAAGATCTGCTTATGTATATGGGGAGAGCAACTTGCTCAACAATAAAATGAGGGACCTCATGAATGTAGAAATGCACATCCCAAGTGACTACGATCTCGCACTTGAACGAAGTGTGCCAGCTACCATTACTTCTGAGGATAAAGTAACGGAGGATGCCGTGCCTGGCATCGATCTATTGTGGATGAAACGAGATACGAAAAACGAACTGTCCAATATATTTGCCTATAGTCTACCTTATGTCAGTAAAGAACAATTCAAAAAACAGAATATCATAAACCTAATCAATGAGATTGGGAAGAAGTATATTCCCTCGACCATAGAAGATTCATACTTAGTCATCAATGATGTTGACTTACCCGTATTCAGTACAGACATGAAAATCAACGGCAGCTATGCCATTGAGCTAAGAGGGATTTGGGAAATGGAAAACGACTTTATGGGTGGCCCGTTTGTCAGTTACCTAGTCCATAATGAAAAAGATGGCAGACTCGTATTGCTCAATGGATTTGTATATGCACCTTCTGTAAATAAGAGAAACTATATGCAGGAAATTGCAGTAGTATTGAAGAATTCTAAGTTCTAATAGAAAGAATCTATTTTTTTTCTTTTTTCTTTTTCTTTTCTTTCTTCTCCTCTTTCTGCCCTGTATCTTTCTTTTCCTCTTTTTTCTCCTCTTTCTTAGGTGCTTCTGCGGTAAGTAGACCTGTCTTATCCAATTGATTATACCACTTGATAACCTTCTTGATATGACTTACGTGCACTTTATCCTTGTCGTAATTAGGAAGTATCTTTTCAAAATATGTTTTAAGGTCTGCAGATGCCGCATTCGGCGCTGGAATAGGGTTTTTGCCTTTTTGATCCATCATCGTTTGAAAAATAACTTCCAATTTTTCTGAATCGTCATCATCCGTAAAAATAGCAATCGTCTCCATAGGAGAAAATTGATGCTTTCTTGAGGAGCAAAATCTTGTCTTACCTGTCTCTAAATCTTCTACAATCAGGCCATTATCTCTATTGGTGATTATTTTATGTAAGCCTGGCAAGGCTGAAACGGATACTAGATTTTCTATATTCATGATACGATCTTGTACTGACTAATAAAGCCGCAAATATAGCCTCTACCTTTCAATAATATACTAGATAATCCAAATTAAAAAGACTTAAGGTGCAAATTGAGCGAGCCTGTACCGCCTTTAATAAGCCACCAATTCTTGCAATTTTTCTCTAAATCTATCCTTTGGTAAGAAATTTTTCTCCAGCTCTGCGTCAAATGGTACAGGTGTATTCAAACTAGAACACCTCATAACAGGTGCATCTAGCTGCTGAAATAGATGCTCGTTGATGTAAGCAGAAATATCTGCACCAATACCTCCTTGCATGATGTCTTCGTGGAGTACAATCACCTTCCCAGTACGCAATACACTATCTTCGATAGATTGCCAATCCAATGGGCTCAAGGTTCGAAGGTCAAGAATCTCAGCATCAATATTCAAATCCTCCACAATTTCTTTTGCCCAATGGACACCCATACCGTATGTAATAATACTCACATCAGAACCTGGTCGCACAACCTTAGCTTTACCAATAGCTACAGTGTAATAGCCATCTGGAATCTCCTCTGACAAGCTTCGATAAAGTGCTTTGTGCTCAAAAAATATTACGGGATTAGGATCTTCAAAAGCGGCTAACAACATTCCTTTTGCATCGTAAGGTGAAGAAGGAAAGACTACCTTTAGTCCTGGTGTATGCGTAAACCAAGCTTCATTGGTTTGAGAATGAAATGGGCCTGCCGCTACTCCAGCGCCAGCTGGCATACGAATAACCGTATTTGATTTCTGCCCCCATCTATAATGAGATTTTGCGTGATTGTTCACAATCTGATTAAAGCCACAGGTCACAAAATCTGCAAACTGCATCTCTACCATAGACTTGACTCCTTTGATGCTTAGGCCTAAGGCAATCCCTAGTATAGCGCTTTCACACAAAGGCGTATTTCTCACTCTAGCCTTTCCATACTTTTCCAAAAATCCTTCTGTAATTTTGAACACGCCGCCATAGTCAGCAATATCTTGTCCCATCAACACCAAATCATCGTGGTGCTCCATGGCTAAGTTCAAACCATCTGATATTGCATCTACAAATCTCTTCTCCGACAGTGTTGCATTTTTGGCAGTCGTATCTACTGACTTGTGATTAGCATAGACGTCCATCAATTCATAATGAGTCTCTACAGTTACCCTTGGTTGGCTATCTGCTATTTCCAACGCATCACTTATTTCTTGCTTAATTTCTGTAGTGAGTTGCTCAATTTTATCTTCAGATAAAATATCTAATTCTAATAGATAGGCCTCAAAATTTTTCAGTGGATCCTTTTGTGCCCATTTTTCCATCAATTCTTTTGGGACATACTTTACGCCTGATGCTTCTTCATGACCCCGCATTCTAAAAGTCTGACACTCTACTAAAATCGGTTCTGGATTTTTTCGTATCTCTTCAGCCAGTTTAGAAATCGTTTGATAAACTTCTAGCACGTTGTTTCCATCTATGGTCATAGAGCGCATTCCATATCCTAGACCACGATCCGATAATTTTTCACATCTATATTGTTCGGATACCGGTGTGGATAAACCATATCCATTATTCTCAATAACAAAAATCACTGGTAGCTGCCATACGGAAGCCACATTCAATGCTTCATGAAATTCTCCTTGGCTTGTACCTCCTTCCCCTGTAAATACAAGCGAGCAGTTTTCTTCTCCTTTTATAGTATGCGCTAAAGCTACACCACTAGATAAAGATAACTGTGGACCAAGGTGAGAAATCATTCCTACTATATTATAATCCATAGTACCGAAATGAAACGAACGATCACGCCCTTTGGTAAAACCCAGCATCTTACCCTGCCATTGGCTGAAAAGCCTTTCCAAAGGCACTTTTCTAGTGGTAAATACTCCAAGATTCCTATGCATTGGAAAGACAACTTCCTCATCCTTCAAAGCGGCGGTACAACCTACTGAAATGGCTTCTTGTCCAATACCAGAAAACCACTTAGAGATTTTTCCTTGCCTGAGGCGAATTAGCATTTTCTCTTCTACTAAGCGAGGCTTGAGCAAATTTTTATATAAATCTAATAATTGCGTGTCACTTAATTGAGCTTTATCGTAAGGTATTGAACTGGCTATATACATCAAATAGCTTATATTGTTTGATTAATTAATACAATGGTTCGGTAATTCAAAGAGTCCACTTCAAAAAATCATGAAACCCTAAAATGTCATAATTTCAAAAAGAAGAAATCTCAACCAAAATAGTTCATTTTTGGGAATCCACTAGTTTGTAATGTGGAATCAATACTATTTAACGTAATTCTAGGTCAGATGATTTAGTAATTGCTAAGAAAGTTATTAGCTACAAATTGGGTCAAAAACCCTACAAAGTAACCGGCATAAACCTGAAACGGAGCATGCGCATTAAGTAACAATCTTGATGTACCCACCAATCCTGTAAAAAAAATGACCACCATTAGCAAGAACCGCGTTGACATATCATACACACCAAAGCTACCCAAATTTATCAACAAGTGATCAAACTCCAAGCTTTGCATACTTATAATCACAATGGCCAGAAATCCAGCTATCGCCACCGCATGTAGGCTAATTTTAGTGAATAAATTGATAATGAAAGATACCCATAACCCTATAGTAGCACCCAAAATAAATACAGTCAAAAGAAAAGGACTATGATTTGGTGTCTTGACAAAAAACACTGTCAAACCAATATAAAAGATACCAGTGACTATAAAGGGTATTATTCTATCCTCTCTGTCTTCTAATTCAATAGACTTTATAAAATCTAATTGTCGCAGCATTAACAGGGAAAAGCTAGGCAGCAAAAAGGTAGACAGGAAAACCTGAAGCAAAATGATTTCGTTTCCCCAAATATGATTCACACCAAACATAAAAGGATTTATGGCCAATAAAGTGATTAAGGCATAGCTTGGGATAAGCAATGGATGAAATAAAAAGGAAACCGCGTAAGCTAGGTTTTTTGTCATTGCAAAAAGTATTGAAATCTAATAGCGTCCTGGAAATGTCTTCCTTTTCGTTTTTAACATCGAAGCCACCTCATCAATATACACCTCCACTCTTCTATTAATGGCCCTCTTTGCTTCATCAGAATTATCATTCACAGGCTGTTCTGAACCATAGCCCTCAGTAGATAAACGTACTGGCTTGATTCGTTTCTTGTAGACCAGGTAATCCTTAATGGCTTCAGCTCTTTCTTTAGACAATTGGAGTAAATCTTCCTCCTCTCCTTGATTATCAGTATGCCCTTCTATAGTGATGTACATATTTTTATTCTTATTTAAAAATTGAGCAAGCTCATCTAAGGCAGCAAAGGATTCTTGCAAAATTATAGGCTTTGATTGCTTAAAATATATAGGTTTCAGATTTATTTTGGTGCCTTTTTCCATTGGCTCTAAGCTCAAGTCAAGATTGTAATCCTTTAGATATATATAGTCCTTATTGAATGAAATGGAAGCTTTCTGGCTTATATGACCTGGTTTAACTGCCTTGATATCATAGGTACTTCCTTTTGGTAATTCCATACTATAAAATCCATCTTGCGATATTTGAATTTCTTCATAGACTTCAGAATTAGAATAGGCTCTTAAAATTTTTACATCTGTGATAAGCTCCTCATTTTTAGGATTCATAATTTTGCCTTTAACGGTAACAGTCTCTTTAAGAGGTGCTTCAATACGCACTCTGAAAATATCACTTGTCCCATCTCTTTTTGAAGAAAAATACAAAAAGCCAGAATTGATATCAAAGAAAGGTTGACTATCATCCGCTTCACTATTCAACGGGCTTTCTAGAGGCTGCGGACTTGTCCAATCTGTCCATGAACTGTTGATTCGCTTAGCAAAGTAAATATCATTTCCTCCGTTCCCTCCAGGGCGGTTAGACGAAAAATAGAGTGTGCTCTTATCAATGGTTAAAAATGGGGTTGTTTCTCTATATTTAGAATTAATATCTGGCCCTAAATTTATAGGCTCGCTCCAAGAGAAATCGCCTGTTCGAGTACTTACATATAAATCATTATTACCGCTACCATCATTTTTCTGCAAAGTCATAATGATTACGTTTCCATCTGTACTCATGGTAAGCCCTACGTCAGTACCTTCATTATTGTAGTTGGAGATAAACATTGGATGAGGAAATGACCAACCACCACGCTCTTTAAAAACCATCGAATATCCCTTACCCATGCCTCCGTCAGGGTTAAATTGATTGATCACTACCATTGCCTTATCATCTGGTGTGATAGCACATACACTATTTGGCAAGGCGTTGTTTAGCGGATATCCAGGGTGAGAAACTATATCAAAGTCCTCATCATGTGCATATGCCATCCAAATATCCTGATTAAACGAAGACTTTTCAGGGTTTTTTACTTCATAGCCCGCAATAGCTGAATAAATGCTCTTTAGTCTTTTTTGATAAGCTCTTCTTGATAAAGCTTTGGAGAGATCAACCTTATCATCAATAAGTGTTTGATCATAAGTCGGAAAACCATTACGTGTGAAAGTCAGCACTTTGCCATCATGATTGAGCACAGGCGTTATTTCATCATATTTGTCACTATTAATCTTATCACTCAGCTTTTCTACAAACAAATCTGTTTGGTTATAGCCATCGCTCGTGCAAAAGCATACCAACAATAATAAAAATAACAACCTTCTTCCGCTTTCCAAATATCAATAGTGTCTATAAGTCCTTAACAAATAATTTTGTCAAAAATACTAAACTTTAATTAGCAAATTCAGTTAATATCTTTGATTATGCTAGTTTAACAATTTTTTTTTGTATGTCAATCGATATATACAAATCAGAATTTAAGCCAAATTAGGATAAACTATAAAAAGATTATACAAAATAGACACAAAACTGCAACATGGCTTAATTTTTGGAGTTATGTTTATCAAAGCACTCATTTACAGGATCTAACACATTTAAAAAACTATTTTATAATTAAATCTTTTGCATTATGAATTTATCTGATTTTAACAAGTTGAACGGTCTATTATCAAAGCTTGAAAATGCTACTGATCAAGCAGCAAAGGAAGATGGTAGTTTTAGAAAATATCATTCTGGTTCTATTAGTTCAATCAAAGCGATGAGAGCTAGTTTAAAAACTATTGAACATGGTTTAAGAACAGCTAATTTTATGAGTATCGAAGAGGACGATATGGCTGAAGGCGTAATGCGTGCTCAAGCACAGTAATTGCATATTTTTGTAGATAGTTTTATACCTTTTGGATTAATGCAATTTTAAGACATAATGTTTAATACAAAGAGATTGCTATGATTCCATAATGCACCATAATTTTCGAGTCTTTTCGACTTAAAAACAAAAAAAATAATGCTTTATCATTGCTATGATAAAGCATTATTTTTTTTGCCTTGTACTTTTTCCAATAAGTCAAACTTTACAAGTAATCCAACGCAAAAGAAATATATTACTCCTATTTTATCTGCCTCTACCATGTCATTAATAACTAGTAAAGAGTATAAAATCGACAAGGAGAGTATCGCACTCATCACCATATGCTTAGACTGCTCATCCTTTTGACGATGGTAGATTTCTTCTCCTTTGGCAAACAACACGAAGCTAAAAAATAAGAAGAAAAACAAACCCGGTACACCTTGCTCAACTAGTATCATCAAAAAATAATTGTGAATCCCTGATTGTTCTTCATTATCACTCACATAGGTTCTAAAACTACTCACCGTAAAAGCCCTATATCGATTATAAAAAGAAGCAGGTCCATACCCAAGAACAGGCCTTTCTCCTACCATGTATAATCCAGCTATCCATCTATAGTAGCGTTCCGCTATGGATATATCTTGCCCTTTCAAAGTAGCTTCTAACAAATTGTCAAAGCTCTGATGCGTGACTGTTCGCTCAAAATTTGGAGTATAATTCATGAAATTATTCTTGTACCCTAGCCAAAAAAACAAGCTAAACAAACCCACTATCGCTAGCAGAAAAGCGGGCTTAGACAATCGCCATTTGACTATATAGTACATCCCAAACACAATAAAAACGGAGGCCATCGTGGCTCTCGTATAAGATAAGTATATTCCTATAATCATTACTAGGAAAGCGAAAGCCAATATCCACCATGTAAAGGAAAAGCTAGTGTACCACTTTCTCATAAACCACACAAACGGAAACATGACTGCTATCATGGATGCATACAAAACGTGATTGCTATAAAACGGTCCTAATATAAAATTGACTCCATCAAATGAAAAACCAATAGCAGCATGTCGAACCAATATCACACTTATCGTGAAAAGTAATGGCAATAGCACGCACCATATGATGGTCTTCACGTCCTCCACGGATCTAACCAGTTTAATTGTCAGGCAGAAAGAAGGTAAAACAAACCAAGTCTTGGCTAGTAAATACTTGACAGAGACTACCATATCAGTCGAAAAAAAAACGGTAATTGCCATCCAAGTTAAATGCAGCAACAAAGCCATTGTTATTGGATGCTTTACGTATTCTGTAGATATACTTCTAGCATTTCGCAGTATCAGGACCAATACCACTCCCGTCAATAAGATTTGCAAAGGTTCGGTAAAAACGTTTAAGGCTAAACCACCAGGCAAATCCATATCTATAGAAATAGGAATACTAATAAAAAGAAGGTAAAATATCTTTTTGTAATCCGCCAAAGTTACCCATGCACCAGCTACAAACATAGGTAACACAATGAGAAAGTAAGTCTCTGTGGCAAGCGCAGCAAAAACACTCACAAGTATCAAGCTACCTAATATCCAAAAGACGTTATTTGAATCTAACTTATGTATACCTACATTACTTAGCATCAACTATTTCTTTCCAATTGATATCATTATACAAATCCATAAGAATGGCAAATATGACAGTGAAGATAAATGTAATAAACACTGCACCAATTACAAGCAAACTCCTCTTTGGTCTCGATTTGACAATAGGTATCTCCCCTTTTTCTAAGACCAGTACCATTGGAGCATCAAAATTATAGACGGCTTCTAGCTGCTTCAGTCTTTCTTTATCTTCGGCATATTGCGATTGTGCAATTTGAAGTTGGCGACTAATAGAACCTACCAATGAGGAGCCTTGATTAAAATTGTCTACTGAACTTTCTAGATATCGCCACTGCTCTAAAAATCCTTGCTCTTGTGCTTTGATATAACTGATACTATCTCTTTTACTGTACCCAGACTCTTTAAGAGAAGTTAATTTTGCTCTCACTAAAGCCAACTTTCCAGACACATTGGTCAATGATTCCGTGATGGATTCTGATTGCGCCGTTACATTATAAATACTATATCTTTCGCTCAAAGCAGATAAAGTATCTCCTAACACTACTATACTTTTTTCCTTTTCTATTACAGATGCCCGCTTACTCTCAATTTGTTTAGCCTGAGCAGATTTAGTTAGATTTTGTGCTATGGCATTCACCTTGTCGACCGCCGCATTAACCATTTGTGCAGCAAACTCAGGGTCCTTATCTTCTATACTCAGTTCTATCGCTTCGAACTTTGTTTTTTTGAGATCCATCAGCCCCCCTAAAGCTTCTCGTACTTTAAATCTTCCTTTTTTACTATCTGGGTTGATATCGTAGTGTGTGTATAAATCAAATTTTTCTACGAGATAGTCAACTAGTTCTGTACTAGAAGCACAATTCATAATCTTATCTAAATCACTCTCAACACCAAAGATAGCTCGCTCTTTAAGATCGGGGCCTACAGGATCTGGCAGGGTAAGATCAGTACTAGCAGCATAGAAAACAGATGTAGACTTATAATAATTAGGCAGTAAAAGAGAAATAAGAATGGCTCCTATAGCTGCAATAGCGCATAACCATAGGATTTGCTTCTTTCTTTTGAAGACGGATGCGACTATACTCAATAGATTGTCTCTTTGCTGCATGTGTGGTTCTTTAAAGCGCAAAAATAGCATATTTTTCATATGCTATCTTGATTCTATTAAAAATCTATAACGCTGAGAAAGGAACTTTAAGTACCTCTTTTCATTGTGTTATGCATACTATTTACCATATATCTACATAGTATCATCACCAATTCATAATTCGCCTTTATCACAACGGAAAACAGGAAAGAAATACCTCAAAAGCAATGAATAAGAAAGACAAAAGAAGCATTATACTACGCTATACAAATTTTACTCGTAGCGTAGACTTTCAATAGGATCTAAACGCGCTGCCTTAACGGCTGGATACATCCCTGATACGAGCCCCACAACAAAACAAACCACAACGGCACTAAATATCCAGACCCAAGGGATTATAAAAGCGCCGCCAAAAACAAATTTAGTAAGGGCGAATCCAATGGAAACTCCCATCAATATACCCACTATCCCTCCTAATTGGCAAATCAAAATCGCCTCTGTAAGGAACTGAATCATTATATTATTGCTAGTGGCACCTACCGCCTTAAGTATCCCTATCTCTCTAGTACGCTCCGTCACCGAAACCAACATGATGTTCATCAATCCTATAGATGCACCTAGCATAGTGATCAATCCTATCCCTATGGTCGCTGCTCGGATGGTCGCGGTATTCTCTTTAAGGATAGACATCAGATTGTCGCTCTTTCGGATTTCAAAATCATTTTCTTGATTGAGCTTGAGTCTTCGGATATTTCTAAAGGTACCTATTGCAGTCCCTTCACCAGCATCTAAGTCTTCTGCATTATTCACCCCTACATCAATCCCAAAGTTCGACCGCGAATGAGAATAAGTATTTTTGGCGGTCATCACAGATATATAGACTGCATCATCCTCATTCTGACCCATGGTAGCCCCTTTCTCTTCTAATGTGCCAATTACTTTAAACCTACGACCACTGATACTGATAAACTTATTGATCGCCTTTTCTGGAGTCTTGAATAATTTTTTGACGATTCCAGCTCCAAGTACAGTCACATATTTATTTTGCTCTGCCTCCGTTTTTTGAAAGTTTCTACCCTTGACTATGTTAGAGCCATTAAGTTCAAAATTATTTTCATCGACCCCAATCACTCGAATATTTGGATTAGTCTCTTCGCTTCCAGCCTTTATTGTCGCTATCGATGTACAGAAATAAGACACCGAAACCTTCGCATTGAAGTCGTATTTATCTTTGAAAGTCATCGCCTGATCAAAACTTATAGGATCTCCTCGTAATGATCTACCTCCTCCTCGACGGACTCCACTTTCACGAACAGGCCTAATAGAAAAGGCATTGGCTCCCAATCGACTAAAATTATCATTGAGAGAATACAACAGACTATCCAATGAAGTCAATATACCCACTAGAGCAGTTATACCCAAGGCAATAATCATTAGGGTCAAGACCGATCTGAGTAGATTTGAGCGCACCGCCGTGAGTGCAGACCTGATGTTTTCTATCAATTTCATCGCCTGTGAATATCCGAATAATTATATTGTTTAGCTTACTTTTTTCGATAAAACCTAGATCTATCAAGACCAGCAGAGAAAATTAAGGATACTAAGCCTATCCTTTCTTTTTTTGCCGATTCTACACACAAAATACTAGCTGCCGAAATTCCTCAACCCATTTTATGGTAGGGATATCAAAAATTTTCCAGCAATATGCCAAGCATCTCTTCATGTATATCAGGACTACTAGCCACGATTTGCTTCCCAAAAAGGTAGTTTTGGTGCCCGTGAAAGTCATTGACCCGTCCGCCTGCTTCATGCACTAGTACAATACCCGCCGCCACATCATAGGGCTGTAGGCTGTACTCAAAAAAGGTATCATAACGACCTGTCGCGACATATGCTAGATCTATAGCGGCCGCACCTACTCGACGTATACCGCGTGCCCGCTGCATCAGTATCTTGAGCGTAGCTAAATATTGATCCGTCATCCCAAAATCGTAATATGGAAATCCCGTACTCACCATACTATCAGCAAGACGGATATTCTTGCGAACCTGTATAGGCTTGCCATTTAGAAAAGCACCACCACTTGTCCAAGCATAAAACAACTCCTTGGTTTGCACATCCAAAACAATTCCAATAGACAATTCACCCTCTACCTCTAAGGCGACACTGATATTATAGCAAGGCAATTGATGAAGAAAGTTGGTCGTACCATCTAGCGGATCTATAATCCAACGTAGTGGACCACCCTTTTGCTCCACCGTTTCCTCCTCCGTCAAAAAACTCGACTCAGGGAGTATATCACTCAAGCCCTTGACCAATATCTTTTCGGATTCTTTATCTACATAACTCACCAGGCTATTATGCGCCTTCGTCTCGATCTGCTCGTCACCGACCTGTCCCGCTTGCTCCAAAATAAAAGTGCCTGCGACTTTTACAACTTCGCAGGCACGCTTACATATATCTTCTAATTGAGATGTATTCATATATCAATCTATGTTTAACCCATTTCAGCAACTACCTCCTCTACTTCCGGCACCATACGCTTCAGCATTCCTTCGATACCCGCCTTGAGCGTCACCGTAGAAGATGGGCAACCACTACATGATCCTTGTAGAATCACTGTCACGATTCCCTTATCAAAATGCTTAAATGCAATATTACCTCCATCCATCTCTACAGCAGGCTTCACATAGGTTTCGATCAGTTCTTTGATCTTCTTCACGATAGCAGCATCATTTTCTGAGTAGTCATAGCTCTCTCCACGCTCTGCCTCCAACTTATCCATGGCCTCTTGAAAACCATCTTTGATAATCACGCCATCTGACTCTATATATTCTTTGATGAGCTCTTTGAATTTATATTTGAGATCTTCCCATTCGTAATTGAACTCTTTTGTCACGGTGACAAAATTGTTAGAAATGTATACCCCCTTACAATAAGGCTGCTCAAACAACATCGTTGCGATTGGAGACCATTCTTCCGCAAGGGCTTTTTCCTTAAAATCAGCTGTCCCTCTCCACAGCATTCTATTGGTTACAAACTTCAAAGACTCCGGATTCGGTGTATCCTCGAAGTATAACATGATTGGGCTTTTAGCTACTTTCTGCTCCATAATTCTTATTCTATTTATATACAAAAATAACACTTTTCTACATCAATAGTTGAAGAAGCTGCTAGTAGCTAGCCATTAGCTATTAGCAAATCATACTAGAAAGTGTCTTTTTGCCCTTTATTTAAGATTATTCTTAAACTGTGGCTTTACAAAAAGACTATTGACTTTAAAGCTATTGGCTTATTTTTTAGGAACAAATAACGGCTAATTCCTAATTGTTAAGACCTAATAGCTTTTCTTGGGGTCTACCCTGACGAGCCTCCTTTAGGTCGGCTGTCAGCGTCGCTATGATACAGGACTCGGCATTCGCCTCGGTGCTACGCACTTCCTCCCCTTGGCTACCATACCGCCCGCTGTCGTCACCCTTCCTCAGCGCTAGCCCGATAATTAATTATCAATTTTCAATGTACAATGAAATTCAATGTGCAATGAAATCCAAGGTGCAATAAACCACAATTTTTCATTGATAATTGATCATTCGTAATTGAACATTGTACATTCTTTTTCTTTAATTTCATGCCTCTAAAAATAATATAGAAAAATGGTACAACAGCAATTGATTGAATGTGTCCCCAACTTTAGTGAGGGCAACGATATGACCATCATCAAGCAAATCACAGATGTGATTGAGGCAGTAGATGGCGTAAAGTTATTAGATGTGGATCCTGGCAAAGCTACTAATCGCACAGTGGTCACCTTTGTTGGAGAGCCTGAGCCCGTCATTGAAGCCGCGTTTCAAGCTATCAAAAAAGCATCAGAATTGATAGACATGAGCAAGCATTCTGGAGAACACCCTCGTATGGGAGCGACGGATGTATGTCCATTAGTTCCTGTTTCCAATATCAGTATGGAAGAGACGGCAAAGTATGCGCACAAGTTAGGCGAGCGAGCAGGGAGTGAATTGGATATTCCATTCTATATGTACGAATCTGCAGCCACCAAAAAAGATAGAAAAAACTTAGCGACGATACGTGCTGGAGAATATGAAGGATTATCTAAAAAACTGAGCCAGCCCGCTTGGAAGCCAGACTATGGACCTGCTAGATTCAACCCTAGAGCTGGAGCTACTGCCATTGGCGCCAGAGATTTTTTAGTAGCTTATAATGTAAACCTAAACACCACTTCCGTCAGGAGAGCCAATTCTGTTGCATTTGATGTCAGAGAAAAAGGACGTATCAAACGAAAAGGAGACCCTCTGAACGGCCCCATCGTCAAAGACAAAAAAGGGAACCCCATGCGTACTAAGGGAGCCTGCAAGTCTGTCAAGGCCATTGGTTGGTTTATTGAAGAATATGGTGTCGCTCAGATATCTATGAACCTAACCAATATCTCTGTCGCACCGCTTCATGAGGTTTTTGAAGCCTGCGACAAGAGTGCGACCAAGAGAGGAATGCGCGTTACGGGCTCAGAATTAGTTGGCCTTGTCCCGCTCAAAGTGCTAATCGACGCTGGGAAGCATTTTTTGAAAAAGCAAAATAGATCGCTTGGTGTCGCAGATTCTGAAATCATCAAGATAGCCGTTAAGTCTTTAGGGTTAGATGAATTAGGTCCTTTCGATCCTTCAAAAAAAATAATTGAGTATCAATTAAGAGACGCAGGTTTTGCGCCTTTGCTAGCCATGGATTTGCGAACATTTGCAGACGAAACCGCATCCGAGAGTCCTGCACCTGGAGGAGGATCTATTTCCGCCTACGTAGGCGCCCTAGGTATCTCCTTGGGTACCATGGTCGCCAACCTATCTGCTAACAAAAAATCTTGGAACGATAAAGTAGAACTATATTCTGATTGGGCTACAAAAGGACAACAACTCAAAGATGAGCTTCTCAGATTGGTAGACGAAGACACCAAATCATTCAATAAGATTATAGAAGCGATTCGATTACCAAAATCAAACGCTGATGAAAAGGAAGCTAGAAGTACTGCTATCCAAGATGCCACAAAGTATGCTACTGAAGTTCCATTAAAAGTGATGGAGGTAACGGATAGTACTTTTGATATCCTCAAAAAAATGGCCGTCATCGGAAATCCAAATTCAGCTTCAGATGCAGGTGTAGGGGCTTTGTGCGCACGGGCAGCTGTGCACGGTGCTTATCTCAATGTAAAGATCAACGCTAAAGACATTAATGACAAAAAATTTGTCACTCGAGTACTTAAAAAGGCGAACAGCTTAGCAAAGCAAGCAGATAAGAAAGAAGCAGAGATTCTCAAATTAGTAAACAAGATCATAAAGTAGATTTTTTTGTCAAGTTTAATAGCTTGATAAATAATAGATAAGGATTTTAAGTTTTCATTAATTGTAATTTTAGCTATTACCAGTGAGGATTAGCACAATTTTGGCAATAAATCTAATGTTAACATCAAGAGAAGCACTTTAAATAATACTTTTATAAAGGTCTTTATTAGATAAATCAATCGAGCTGATATGAATAAAATTTGGTCACTAACCTTAGCATATTGTTTTCTTACTTTTGTCACTGTACAAGCACAGGGAGAAAAATATACCTATCTGACAGATAAAAAATTCAGTGCTGCTGATGATTTATATGGTTATACTTTTGTGCCAGGCATCATGGAAGTCGCTACGCCAGGGCAAACCTCTCAAGGAGAGCAACAAGAGATTTCAGCAGGTAGTGTCAAGTTTGGCATCACTAGAGGCAATCTATTTGTTAAGGGTAAAGGAATAGATGGAGTCCACAATATCAACCAAATCTCTAGTACAGATTATGGGTATAAATTGATACTTATGAATGCTCGTGACCCGAAACAACAAGGGCATCTCAAAATCATAAAACTCAAATCTTTTGTAGACGCATTAGTTTTTAAGGCTTCGAATGAAGCTAATGAGATGATTTTTCTATTGCCGGAAATCAGCGAGACATTGAATAAAACTGAAAAAGCATATTTTACGGACCGCAATGAAATAGCCCTAGAGCACGAAGAAGATATATGGGGAATGGAATTTAAACCTTTCTTCAAAGTATTCATGCCCAAAAGGGTTTATCAAAGAGTACAGAAATCGGATAATGTCAGCATCAACTTTATTGTAGCAGAAACTATAGTAGAGAAAGGAAAGAAAAAAAACAAGGAAGTTGTCTTGAGCATGAACGACCCTGTCAAAGAAGAAGAGGTCGTTGCACAAGAAAAAGCGCCAGAGCCTGAACCCAAAGTTGAAAAGGAGATAGAAGTCGTTGAAGAAGAAGAGGAAGAAGACGACCTACCGACTTACTTTAATATCAAAAAGAAAGCACCAAAAAAAGAAGTCGTTGAAGTCGTTGAAGAAGAAGAGCCAGAAGTATTAGAGGAAGAAGAAGACTTATTTGCTGACACTAAAGAGGTAGAGCAAGTAAGGGAAGAACAAGTACAAGAAGACTCTAAGAAAAAGAAAGGCAAAGAGAAAAAGGTAAAAACAAAGATCGACTATGAAATTGTAATTCAAGATTTTGTATTTAATGATGACGGTACACACGAACCCATCGAAAGAATACTCAGTGTCAAAGATTGGAAACTAAGAGAAGACAGTTCTGGAAGCAATCCATACGAAGTATATCAACTGGAGATAGAAACTAACAAGGGTCCAGTATTTGTATACTTAAGCTCTTCTAGAAAGATAACAAAAATCGACTGTGGAGAAGTGATCTATCTAATGCGTGGTAATTAGGAATTATCCTAAAAACCAAATCCGATGGTGGCTTGAAGACTGACGTTTCTATCGAAATCGTCTCTTAGAATAAATTCAGTACCATTGATTTCGCCTAAAGATCGATCTACATCATTATTGGTTATATCTGTAAATCCATAATTGAATCTAAGACCAAGGAATAGACTTCTGTTGATAAATATATTAGCAGAAGCATGAACCCCAAAGTCAATTCTATTAAACAAGTCTGTTTCAGCTCCCTCAGGATAATCGAAATACGCTTGCAGCGTTTTTGGTATCTCAAAAGATGTACCGTTAATAACTCGAATTTCTGTTCCGTTTTCTAACAACGCTTCTCCTGCTTCATCATTAAAATATCTATAATCCAAACTAATACCTCTAAATTCGTCTCCTTCAAGCTGAGCTTGATCTCTATAGATTAGTTCTCCTGCACCAGTAGAACTAATCAATACGGCCACATTAGCTCCAGCTGCTAGCTCTAACCACTTCACGGGTTTGAAATAAACCATAAGTGGGATATCCATATATGCATTCGAGATATTGAGATTCATATCTCTAAAGCCTTGGCTGATAAATCTTTCATCACCTGTAAATGTCAATAATCTCATAAAAGAGTCGCCCTCAAATTCATATCGCCCACCTTTCTGTGAGAATAACAATTCTCCTCTCACCCCAAAATTGTCCGTAATTTTATTGCTAACAACTACTCCAAGATGGAAACCCGAATTTCCAGAATAAGATTCTAGATCTACACCGCCTGATTGTTCAATATCTTCTGTGTTAATTCGAGAGAAATTGAGCCCCGCCTTAAATCCAAAACTAAGATCTTGGGCAGAAATGCTCGTTATACAAAACATTAAAACTGCGGAAATATATAAGAGTCTGTTCACTATTCTAAGGCTTAAATAACAAATTAAATAAAATACTACGCCTACCTATTTGGGTTAATCATTAACAGGTAAAATGAAAAACAAAGAGTACAAAAAAGAACCAAATAGTTGCTTTGTAGTGCAAAACAACCAGGGATTCTCAAAACCGAGTGCGAATATCGCCTTTTTAAGCTAAGTTTAGATATGTTAAAGGCGAAAAAATGAGCTTTTTAGATTATTATTATGTCAAGAGTGTTAAAAAATTGATAAAAATCAGACATCTTTTGTGTCAGAACTGCACTTAACATAAATTACATCTATATTGAGGACTATATGAAGAACATATTACTTTACATTTTTATTTGTTTCACAACTTGCTGCGCCGCTCAGAGCTTCAGTCAAACCTTTGTTGGGGAAGAAATGTATGGTATATCTTCGAATCTTGACAATCCAAGTCCAAAAATTACTATTTTTCCTAATCCAGCTTCTGATTTCATTACTATCGATGACAAAGAAAATGTTGTACATCGAGTTACCTTTTTTAATGTTTTAGGTAAGGAAATCGTATCATATGATGCTAGTACTCAGAAAAAATTCGAAATGATGGATTTCCAGAACGGGATTTACCTTGTTCAACTTAAGGATAATCAAGATCAAATTCTAAAGACCATTCGTGTCAGAAAAATCTAAGATAGATACTTCCCTACAATAGGCATTCTTCTTCCCATTCCAAACGCTTTTCTCGAGACCCTTAGTACTGGTGCAGTTTGATAGCGCTTAAATTCGTTTATATTAACCATTCTAAGAATTCGTCTAACCAGCTTGGCATTGTAGCCCATCTCAATTATTTCTTCAGGGCCCTTTGAATTTTCAATATACTCAAACAATATGTCATCCAAAATATCATAAGGAGGCAAGCTATCCGAATCTTTTTGATCAGGTCTTAACTCTGCTGAAGGTGGTTTACTTATCGTATTTTCAGGGATTACCTCTTTATCTTTATTCATATATTTTGCAAGCGCAAACACTTCTGTTTTATAGACATCTCCTAATACAGATATTCCTCCACACATATCGCCATAGAGTGTACCATAGCCCACTGCCATCTCACTTTTGTTAGAGGTATTAAGTACTATATTACCAAACTTGTTGCTCATTGCCATCAATAGCATCCCTCTAATTCTAGCTTGGATATTTTCTTCTGTAACATTGGCGGAAGTCCCGAAAAAATGCGGTTCTAGGATATTATCAAAAGATTGATAAACTGATTCTATAGGCATGATATCATATTGGATGCCTAGGTTGGCTGCCAATGCACGCGCATCGTTTACGGAGTGATCTGAAGAGTATTGTGATGGCATTAGGATGCATCTGACATTATCTTTACCTAAGGCTCTTGCTGCTAAAACGGCAGTCACTGCCGAATCTATACCCCCAGAAAGACCTAAAATAGTTTTTGTAAAGCCTAGCTTTTTAAAGTAATCCTTAATACCTAAGACAAGCGCATCGTGAATCAATACTATCTTATCTTTTTCTTGAACTTGCTCTTCCTTATTTTCTTCAACATCTTTTAATTGAAAATACTGAATAGCCTCTTCAAAAAAGGGAAGCTCTGCATGAATATTACCATTAGGCGCACCCACCAAGGACCCCCCATCAAAAATAAGCTCCGTTTGGGCACCGATATGATTAACATAAAATAAGGGCACTTTGTATCGAGCAAGATTTGCCTTGACGATATCTATTCTATCTTGAGCATGCTGATAAGTAAATGGTGATGCACTAACGTTAATGACAAAATCTGGCTTCTGCTTTATCATTTCATCTAGTGGACAAGTTGTGTATAGCGGATTTTCATTTCCGATATTCCATATATCCTCACACACTGTAAGAGCGATATTCTTATTTCTATATTGGACTATTTCGAATTTTGAAGCTGGTTCAAAATATCGATATTCATCAAACACATCATAAGTAGGCAAAAGCGCCTTGTGCTGAACATGCAAAATCTTTTTATCTGCTAAAAAATAGGCGGAGTTGTATAGATCTTTTCCTTCTGGAACGGGATTTCTACTTGGACTGCCTACTACGATAGCGATGCCTTCTGTCAAGGCAGCGAGTTCTGCAATGGCTTCATCGCAATGGTGTATGAAATTATCAAAATCGAGAAAGTCTCGGGCAGGGTATCCACAAGTAGCCAGCTCGCTAAAACAGATAATATCTGCCTTTTCCTTTTTTGCCTTGGCTACTGCATTCTTCATCTTTTCCACATTCCCTTTGAAGTCTCCAATGAGGAAATTTAATTGTGCTATTGCTACTTTCATGTTTCACTTATACTTATGGGCTCCCATATAATACTCAAATTGCGCCTTTATAGGATTAATGGTTCAGTAATTTTTAAAAAATTATAAATCGACTAGCAGTTAACACATGATTGTCAAGCGATTATAAAAGTAACCTAGACAATTTTAACATTGCAGTTGATAGCGATTTAAAATTAATTACCGAACCATAGAAGATTCAATTTGAAATTTTATTTGAAATTTGATCCCGCGTCAAATTTATTAAATGGTGTAATCGATACAAAGGTAGCATTTATAAAAATTTGTACCTTTGGAAAATGAGCAAATTCATAGTTTCAGCAAGAAAATATCGTCCAAATCAATTTCAAGATGTGGTCGGTCAGGAGCATGTCACGAATGTTTTGAAACAGGCTCTATCTTCTGGTAAGGTAGCACAAGCATTTCTTTTCACAGGTCCAAGAGGAGTAGGAAAGACAACATGTGCGCGTATATTGGCCAAAACACTCAATTGCCTTCAACCTAGCAAAGATTATGAGCCATGCAATAATTGCACTTCTTGCGAATCATTTGCCAATAACGCCTCTTTCAACATTACAGAATTGGATGCTGCTTCTAACAACGGAGTGGAACATATAAGAAGCTTGATTGAGAAAGTTCGTTTCCAACCACAGCAAGGAAAATGCAAGGTATTCATTATAGATGAGGTGCATATGCTATCTCTGCAAGCCTTTAACGCTTTCTTGAAAACGCTTGAGGAGCCTCCGTCATATGCTTATTTTATTTTAGCGACCACGGAAAAGCACAAAATCATACCAACCATACTATCTCGATGTCAAATTTATGATTTCAAGAGAATTCAAGTCAAGGATATTGTTTCTCATTTGCAGTTACTTTCTGAGAAAGAAAATTTAAAAGCAGATGAGGAAGCGCTACATCTAATTGCTCAAAAAGCAGATGGTGCATTAAGAGATGCCTTATCTATTTTTGACAGAATTGCAAGTCTAAGCAATAAGCACATTACCCTCGAGGTAGTCACTTCGAATCTAAATATCCTTGATTATGACTACTATTTCAAGATAGTAGACCACCTTTTACTAGCAGATACAGCAAATATTCTCTTAACATTCAATGAAATTGTCTCTCGTGGTTTCGAACCTGATATTTTTATATTAGGTCTAGCTGAACACGTGCGTAACTTGCTAGTTGCCAAGGAAAAAGCGACCCAACCGCTATTAGAAGTCAGTGATAAACTAGCTCAAAAATATATCCAGCAGGCAGAAAATAGCAGCCAATCTTTTCTCCTAAATACTTTGCACTATCTCAATGAATGCGATGTTCAATTCAAGATGGCTAAGAATAAAAAGCTACATGTAGAGCTATATATGGTAAAAATAGCCCATATCAATCAAGCCATACATGTGCACTTAGAAGGCCAGAAGCCCTCAATCGCTGAAAAAAAAACGCCTAGCCATACATCTCAAGTTATAAAAACACCGAAGCCTACACCTGAAAAGGCTCCAATTGCGGTTGTGAACAATCCAAAGGAAGTCGTTGAAGCTCCTGTAGAAAAGAAAGTAGTAGAAGAACCCACAGAAAAGCTCAATTCACCACTAGAAAATAAAAAAATTCCTGCCCCTAAGACGGTCTCATCAAAGCCAGCAAGCGTCAAAAGTGCTGGTATGAAAGGAAAATTATCTGCTTTAGCCACTCCAATGCTTTCATTGGATAGCATCACAGATGAGGTTATAGAGCAAGAAGCTGCCGAAAAAAACGTCGTAAAAAATGAACTAAACCTAGAAAACTTAAAGGCAGCTTGGACAGAATACTGCAAAAAAGTAGAAAGCAACTCTGTGCGCACTACCTTACAGGATACAGATCTCAGCATAGTGGATGGCTCTATTATATCAAAAGTGGGATCTAAGGTAGCTGAAGGGCATCTCAGAGAAGAAGCAAGCTTGATGCAGTATCTGAGAACTTACTTTGGAGACCCAGGACTAAAGCGCTTTATAGAGATTGATAAGGAAAAAATGGAGCAAGTCAATCAAAATATTAAGATTTTGAGCTCCAAAGAAATTTTCGAAAAATTCTGCGAAAAGAATAGTCTTCTAGCCGATTTCACCAAAGATTTGGATTTTTATCCTGATTAGTTTTTTTGCCACACAACCATTTCTTCATTTATACAGTATTAGTTGGAGTAGCCCTTTCTTAGGAAATTACGGATGACTACATATCCAGAAGCTTTTAAATTTTTAAAAACTAATTCTGGCGAATATTTGTTCGTATAATAACTAAACCAAAAAATAATATACATATGACTAATCAAGCTTTTTGGTATCTGGAAAATTTAGATTTGTTTGGAATACTCTGCCCTAACAAGCTGGGTGAAACTAATGAAATATCGCACAACTCTAAATCATTTAAAAAAGGTACAAATATTTATCTTCCGGAGGATGATGCTGACAAATTGTTTCTTATCAATGAAGGTAGGATCAAAATTGGAGTCTATGGAAATGGTGGAAAGGAGATTATCAAATCAATCATTGGCAAAGGAGAAGTTTTTGGAGAACTAGCTGTAGTTGGCGAAACCAAACGAAGAGATTTTGCCTTTGCTATGGAAGACACGCACGTATGTGTGATCCCTCTTGATGAACTGAACGGGCTCATGAAAGAAAATAGTGGATTGCAGCTATACCTTATGAAAGTCATTGGAAATAGAATATTAAGTGTAGAGAAAAGACTTGAGTCTCTAGTATTTAAAGATTCTAGATCTAGAATTATAGAATATCTTTTAGAATTGGCTACTACAAGAGGTCAACGTGTTGGTTATGAAATGCTAGTTCGCAAATTCAATACGCATCAGGAAATAGCTAATCTAACTGCTACTTCTAGACAAACTGTAACTACCATTCTAAACGAACTTCGTACAAGAAACTTGATTACTTTTGATAGAAAAAGGCTTCTAATTAGAGATTTAGAATTGTTAGAAAAAGAAGCTCTTGTAACTGTATAAAATAGAACTACAGAAACTATATCTTTGGGCACCTAAAGATATAATCTGTGTACCATCTATTAAAACCACTAGTATTTTTACTAGATCCTGAAAAAGCCCACCACCTCACTATTACTTTGTTGCGCTTGATGTGCAGAACACCAATTATAGGCTCTCTTGTCATAAATAATTGGCAATACACACACCCTTCACTTCGTAGAACATTCATGGGGATTGACTTCCCCAACCCTGTTGGCTTAGCCGCTGGTTTTGACAAAGACGGCAAGTACTTCGAGGATATGACCGCACTTGGTTTTGGTTTTATAGAGATAGGAACGGTGACGCCATTACCGCAGGATGGAAATCCCAAGCAACGCTTGTTTCGTCTTGTGAAAGATCAAGGCATCATCAACCGAATGGGCTTCAATAATGAAGGTGTCGAAGCTATGGTAAAAAGGTTGAAGGATAGAAAAGATACCCAAATAATCATCGGAGGAAATATAGGTAAAAATAAAACCACTCCGAATGATGTTGCAGACCAAGACTACATCAAGTGTTTTGACCAACTACATCATCTAGTGGATTACTTTGTGGTAAATGTGAGTTCACCCAATACGCCTAATCTTAGAGATCTACAAGAAAAAGAACCTTTGACTAAACTGTTGAAAGGGCTACAAGAAAGAAATAATAGTTTCGAAAAACGCAAACCTATCCTTTTGAAAATAGCGCCTGATTTGACTAATGAACAACTCGACGATATTCTTGACATCGTCAAGGATACAGATATAGAAGGGGTCATCTCAACAAATACTACTATCTCTAGAGCTGGTCTTCAAACCTCAGATGCAGAGATTGATAAAATCGGAAATGGTGGCTTAAGTGGCGCCCCACTCAAAGCGCGCGCCACTGAGGTGATCAAATATCTTGCAGATCGAATGGATAAGCAAAAAATAATTATTGGCGTAGGAGGTATCACCTCTGGAAAAGATGCACTTGAAAAACTAGAAGCAGGCGCTTCGTTGGTTCAGGTGTATTCTGGACTCGTATACGCAGGTCCTACCTTGGTAAAAGAAATCAACAAAGCCATAGTAGCGCACACTACTGTATCGTGAATGAAAGTTTAAGGACTATATTTTCGTGCCTAAGGTTAGTAGCGATTTGAAAAATGAATTCTCACTTCCGATGGTAGCTTGTTTTGGTTATTCGTTGATTTGGTTATGGCTATTTTCAATTTTACAACTCCTATTGAAATTAAGGATTCGAAAAATAAGATCTTGATTCCGAAGGAATGTTGATTTGTTGATTTGTTTATGGCTATAAACAAGTAAAATAATTGTAATTCCTAAGGGTTATTTCAAATCTGTCCATAAAAACTCATCTCACATGTGCGACAGCTTAGCCTCCCTGACATTAATCTAAAAATACCATAGTAGTATCAAACAATTTGAGTTCTTCTAATTATTGCTTATAGTTTTTTCTAGATTAATATCCCTTTACGAATACAATATTGTCCGAATCCATATTTTTTTGTTTCAAATACTGAGAAATAGTTTCTACTCGCTTAAGATTTCCTTCGCCATCTATGATAAAAGAGACATACCCTAAAGCATTCAGTTTTTGAGCTGCTTTTTGGTGTTCTTGGCTACCTCTTTCATCCGATAAATATTCCATAGCTATTAGCGGTGCATACTTAGAAAGGTGCGCACTTAGTCCATTTATCACTTTGAATTCTGCGCCTTCCACGTCAATTTTTACAATCTTGGGTTGCACACTTTTCTCATTACAAAAATCATCCAAAATTACGCTTCTGATTTTGACTTCCTTTGGCGCATACTCAGAATACCAAGTTTCATTTTTGAATTGGCTCACATCTAGGGTATTGTACTCAGAATATAGATTAGGGAATTCATAGAAGGTCAATTCAGAAATTTCATCAGAAACAGCAAGATTATAGCTATTGACATTTTGTCTATTAGAAGTATTCTTATGTAACACTTTGTATGTTGAAGGGGAAGCCTCAAAGGAATATACTTGACCTTCCTTGCCTATCAAGTGGGCGGCAAGCAAAGAAAAATATCCATAGTGGGTGCCTACATCAATGAATGTCTCCCCTGACTCTAAATTATTTATTAGAAACTTTGCCAACCTAATTTCTGAATCGTGGGTTTTGCCGCCCGTCAAATATATATCCATACTAGATGGAAGTAGTAAATGCATGGGCTCCTCGAAAAAAGTGTTCGCAATTACTTCTTTTTCCGTTTTGTTTCTCTTGTAGTTTAGCTCTCGAAACAAAATGGCGTTTATGTATTTAAAGGGATCTTGTTGCATCCTTTTAAACTTGGATCCTGAGGCCATTTTTTCTACACCCTGTAGTTTTTCGAGTAGTTTCTTTTTAGTCATTTCTATTATAGTACTTCCATTACAAAGATATCAAATAAACAATCCCCTCCTTCGCGTCTCGCCGCAGGCGACAAAGCACGACAAGGCGGAGCCGCGTAAGAGGCAAACGGTGGTAGCGGCATGGTATGAAGCGTAAGGTAAAGACGCGATGCATCGCGTCATGCGCATAGCCATACCATACAGCGGACGACGCGACCACGTCCTAGCGTAGGCGGAGCCGAAGCTAGGGCTGTGGATGCCCCCAAAACTAAGATAAAAGATATTTCAAACTAAAATATTCGAATGTGAATGCTTAATAATATGTAGAACTCTGGCAATCAAACATGAGCATTTTGGCACTTTTTTAGCTTTAAGAAAGGTACTGACCCCTCAATCCTCCCATAACAAATTAAGTAAAAATATCATGGAGGGGAATAACATTCCGATGCTTAGAGATAGTCGTTTTTGGATAGCTGCCGTATCTATTGGCTTAATCGTTCTTTTGACCTTAATATCAAATTGGGACTCCTTGCATATAGTCGTAAATTAGCGCGAAAGTCTATTTGACTATTTTCAGGCTTAGGTCTTTGCTGGTAGGGGAATGTGTAAGTGCACCAGAGGAAATAAAATTCACTCCAGTCTCCGCAATCTCTCTAACTGTTTGCAGCGTAATTCCACCTGAGGCTTCAACTTCAAATCGGCCATCGATAATCTTTACCGCTTCTGCCATCTTTGGAATTTCAAAATTATCTAGCATGATACGGGTCACGATGCCCTCTCCTACCGCCATCACTTCATTCATTTCTTTGAAATCTCTTACTTCTACGGTAACGCCTAGCTTCATATTTTTTTGTTCAAAATAATCAGCCACTTTGCCTACTGCTTTGGTGATACTGCCACTGGCGTCTACATGGTTGTCTTTGATCATAATCCAATCGTATAGCCCATCTCTATAATTGGTGCAGCCTCCGATACGAACTGCCCACTTCTCTATAAATCTAATCAGCGGTGTCGTTTTGCGGGTATCCAAAATAGTAACAGGTAATCCTTCCACTGCTTTTTGAAACTGTCGACTAAGCGTTGCAATACCGCTCATACGTTGCATAGCATTGAGCAGTAGTCGTTCTCCTTTGAGCAATGCCTGAGAATGGCAAGTCACATAGAAAGCGATATCTCCATACTTGACTTCGTCGCCATCTTTTTTTATCAATTCAAATTTTGCTGTAGGATCCACATGCAGCAAAACATGTTGCGCGAGCTCCACACCCGCTAGGATGCAATCCTCTTTCACAAGCAACTTGGCTCTATCCTTATTAGTGTCAGGTATGCAAGCCAAGGAAGTATGGTCTCCATCTCTAACATCTTCATTTAATCCTTGCTTTATAAAAGCTTGTATCTGATCTTGTAATAGTTGATCCATGTCTACTTTGAAATTCTGAAAAATCTAAAAAATATTTAAAATAATACTCCAACCCGAAGGGTAATACTACCAATATTCACATTGCTATCTTCAGGTATAGTCTCGAAATTATCATCACTAGGGTCAAGAGGGTCAATACCTGAATCAATAAATTCAATAGCGGTTACCGCATTTCTGTCTCTAGTGAGATCAATAAAATTATTATTGTAGTATATACCTGCTATCAAGACGGCGTTGGATGTAATAGAAAACTCTATGCCGCCACCGACTCCCCAAGATATATTTACTGGCGTAATGTCTTTATTGATATCCAAATTTTCTTCACTAATATCTGGTGCAAAGATAGCTCCCTTGGATTGCGCTCTAAAAGAAAATGTGAATACAGGTACTTCTGCAAAGTATCTCAGGTAGCCAATCTCATCAGTTCGCAATTTTAAGCCTAATGGAATCTCTATATATTGGACTTGGTAGCCCAATTCTACCCCATCTGGTAGAGAACCTGCTCCAGAATTTAGGTTAGGATTAGTCAATGCTGAATTTGGGAAAAAATTGCCCCCTCTTTCGTGCGTCAAACCACCCCCTTGTCCAAAAGCAAAACCGAGACCTCCAGTAATCGCATATCTTTCGGCAAAATAGTACTCCCCCATCACACCCAATCGAAGGCCTATATTTGTACCTTCGCGCGTAATAGTATTATCGTTTGTGCTTAGCCAGGTAAGGTTGGGGCTTAATTGGAAGCCAAATCTTATGTCATTTTGTGCATTGGAGTGATAGCACAAAGCAAGTATAAAAAGTAGCGTCAGAAATGTAATATTTTTCATCCAATTGAGTTTTGATTTTATATTTAACTATACATTCGTAAGAACGAACGGAGTCAATGAATAGTAAACTAATCGTATAATATAATCGCAAAGTTAACTTTAATGTCTAAAAAGGTAAAAAATAAATTGCACATGCAAATAAAAGAAACAAATCAACTCCTCATCCTCTTTGTCTTGGTATCATTTCTATTTTCTTGTGGCGAAGAAACAAAGGTAATTCCAGATATCTCAGACATATCCGTAGAGGTTGATTTTGTGCGATTTGACCAACAATTTCAGGCTATAGACACCACTGATACCCAAAATAGTCTAGGTCAACTAGAGACTAAGTACCCTATATTTACCCCATTATTCTATAAGCGAATTTTGCCTTTATTAGATCAGGGGCAACCTAATAATAAAGCCCTATTGGCAGACAACATCAACAAATACATCAACGATCCTTTTGTGCAGTCTCTATATGATACCGTCCAAATTGTATACCCTCAGCTAGATGATATTCAGGCTAGCTTTGAGGAAAGTGCTCGATATCTCAAATACTACTTTCCAGAAAAAGGAAACTATAGGGTCTATGCCTTTATCTCTGAGTTTGGTTATCAGACTTTCATAACGGATGATTCGAGTAATAAAGAAGGCCTTGGCCTTGGATTGGATATGTTCTTAGGACAGGACTACCCTTATAAAGCCATGATTCTCAAAAACCCTACTTTTTCAGACTACATCACTCGGACCTTCAATAAAGAGCATATAGTGAAGAAGCTGATGGATGCCATTATTTTTGATTTGGCGAATGTCAATATGGGTGAAAGACTACTGGACAAAATGGTAAGCAATGGCATAAAGCAGTATGTCCTTGATCGAGTATTGCCGTATACGCCAGACAGTATTAAGTGGGAATATACTTCAGCTCAAATGGACTGGGTAGAAAAAAATGAGGAGAATATATACCTACACGTTCTGGGAGAAGATTTACTGTATTCTACTCGAACGAAATTAATAAAATCACTAGTGGACAAGAGTCCCTCTTCTAAAGGTATGCCCCCTGAAGCGCCAGGCAGAACGGCTAACTATATTGGCTATAAAATTGTGGACAAATTTATGGCAAGAAGTAAAATTTCAATGGATAGTCTAGTACGTATTAAAGATGCCCAATTCATACTTGATAATTCAAGGTATAAACCCTTAAATAAGAGCAGATAACAAGTCATTATAGCACTTTCAACAAAATTCCTGGAGGGTACACTAGGTATATAATTGTCTAATTTTATTTATATTTGGTATACAAATGAATGATTCGGTAATTTTTGGAAAATTATAAATCAGCCAGCAGAAAGTGCCTGGTTGTCAAACGATTAAAGAGAAAGCGTAAATAGTTGTAATATTCTGGTTGTCAGTGATTTAAAATTTAATTACCGAACCATTA
>CAYZUW010000007.1:15411-29497 GCA_964481325.1 uncultured Saprospiraceae bacterium | reverse complement strand
ACTAGTAGGCGAGGGTCGATAGAAGAAAAAAATACGATATCTGATTTTACCAACATTGAAATGGAGCGTGGAAATTCGATTTTCTCCACACTCATGAATGTAAAATGGAAGGACTCTAAAATCAATATTATCGATACGCCTGGCTTTGATGATTTCGTTGGTGAAATCATTTCTAGTCTCAAAGTAGCAGATACTGGTGTGATGCTACTAAATGCACAAAGCGGTGTCGAAGTAGGCTCCGAAATTATTTGGGAACACATCAACAAATACCAGACACCTGCTATCATTGTCATTAATAAAATGGATGACGAGAAATCTAGCTATGAAACAACACTAGAACAAGCAAAGAACAGATTTGGAAGTAAAGTGCTCCCTGTACAATACCCAATAAACGAAGGGCAAGGATTTAATACTATTATAGACGCGCTGCGAATGACTATGTATGTTTTTTCAGCAGAAGGTGGAAAGCCTCAAAAAATGGCCATCCCAGAATCCGAAATAAATCGTGCGCAAGAGATGCATAACGCTCTTGTAGAAGCTGCCGCCGAAAATGATGAGAATCTCATGGAAAAGTTTTTTGATGAAGGTTCACTCAACGAAGAAGATTTAGCGACTGGCTTGCGAATTGCGCTAGCAAAACAAGAAGTTTTCCCAGTCTTCTGCTGCAGTTCTACCCGTAACATGGGTAGTGGTCGCATCATGGGTTTTATCAATGACATCTGCCCATCTCCTGCCGATAGGCCACCCGCTAGTTTAGAAGATGGTGGCGAATTGATTTGCGATGCAAATGCAGATACTACACTTTTTATTTATAAAACGCTTTCTGAACCTCGAATAGGTAACGTAACTTACTTTAAAGTTTTTAGCGGTTGTGTAAAACCAGGAGATGAGTTGATCAATGCAGACACACGAAACGCTGAACGCTTTTCTCAAATTTATGTAGCGAATGGCAAGAATAGAGAGGCTATCAATGATTTATGCGCTGGAGATATTGGAGTGACACTCAAAATAAAAGAAGCCAAAACAAACCAAACTTTAAACGCTAAAGGAACGGATAGAAAAATTACTCCGATTGAGTTTCCTAATTCTAGAATTCGGGTTGCTGTTAATCCTCCCTCTAAGCAAGATATGGAAAAACTCATGAAAGCCTTGCATCAGATTTCAGATGAAGACCCTACACTAATTGTCGATCAGAATGTAGCTCTTAAGCAAACCCTTTTGCATGGGCAAGGTCAGCTTCACCTAGATATTACCAAATATCGAATCGAGAAGGTGAATAATATAGAAATGGAATTTGAGCGACCCCGTATTTCTTATCGAGAAACAATCACACGGTCTGCTAACGATAGCTATAGACACAAAAAACAATCAGGTGGCTCTGGGCAATTTGCCGAAGTCCACATGCGCGTCGAACCCTGGTTTGAAGGTATACCAGATCCAAGTGACTTGACGATTCGTAAGCGAGAATTGGAGGAGCTTCCTTGGGGTGGAAAGTTTGAATTTTTATGGTGTATCGTAGGCGGTTCTATAGACGCTAAATACATCAATGCCATCAAAAAAGGAGTGCTGCAAAAAATGGAGGAAGGCCCACTGACTGGTTCCTATTGCCAAAATGTTAGAGTCTGCGTCTATGATGGAAAAATGCATCCTGTAGATAGCAACGATATGGCATTTATGTTGGCCTCATCTGCAGTGTTCAAAAGTGCATTTCAGAATTCAGCACCGCAAATATTAGAACCTATTTATGAGTTAGAGATTCTTTGCTCCGATGATGTCATGGGCGATGTCATGGGCGATTTGCAAACCCGCCGAGCTATGATATTGGGAATGGGTGCAGAGGGCCACTACCAAAAAATAAACGCAAAAGTACCGCTAAAAGAGCTGTACAGATATTCTTCTACCCTGCGTTCTCTTACTCAAGGGCGCGCCAAGTTTAACCGTGCATTTTCAGAATATATGGCTGTTACTCCTGACATTCAAAACGAACTCAGCCGTACTCACCAGATGAGTATGCAAGAAGCATAGCCCATATATACCTATCGAGTTAGTATGAGAAGTACTACAATCGTAAATTGCATTCAGGTGTCTTCGTAAGTGAGGCACCTGTTTTTTTTTATTTTTTAGGGGCTTCCCACAAACATTCGCGAAAAAGCGAATGTCTGTGGGCGGGCTATACGTAGCGCGGCCCTACGGGCTGGCCCTTGCCTCAGGATTGGTGCAGTAGCTCCAATCCTGAGGCAAGAGCCACTACTCCTATCCCTAAGCCGAACAACGATTTTTTTTAAAACTTAAATTCTTTGACAGTAAAATGGATTTAGGAGATTTTTATTCAGAATATTTCTCTTGAATGCTTTAAAGACAAAGGCTAGCATTTTCTAATACTCTGTTTTCCTTTTTTGTACATTAGAAAAAAGTCCTTGGTACTATTTTCGACCATCTTATTCTAAAAAATCCGTACCTTCCGCCACGTTTAGCAATGAAGAAATTATTGATCATACAGACTGCTTTTATAGGAGACGTAATCCTAGCGACTGCGCTCATTGAAAAGCTAGGTGGATTTTATCCCGACTTAAAAATTGATTTCTTGTTACGCAAAGGAAATGAATCTTTATTGCAAGGACATCCTCGATTAAATGAGATTTTGATTTGGGATAAGAAGCAAGCGAAGCACATCAATTTGTTTAAAACTTGGCGGCGAATTAGAAGAAATAACTACGATGTGGTTGTTAATTTGCAACGCTTTCTTTCTTCTGGTCTTTTGAGTGCTTTTTCAGGGGCAGGAAGAATAATAGGATTTAGCAAAAACCCATTGTCCGCTTTCTATCATGATATCCATAAGCATGAAATTAGCACAGAAAAAAACTCTCCCCATGAGATAAGTCGAAATATGGAATTGATAAAAAAATTCACAGATGATGTATTTGTAGGTCCTAAGTTATTTCCAAGTCTGAACGATTTCTCTGCGGTACGTTGTAGAGATACCTATATCACTATTTCTCCCACTTCGGTTTGGTTCACCAAACAATGGCCCGCCGAAAAATGGGTGTCATTTATAAACACTGTTCCGCAAAATATAAAAGTATTTCTTTTGGGGGCTCCAACAGACAAACAGGCTTGTATGGACATAGCGACCCAATCAAATCATACCAACATTGAAGTGAAAGCAGGAGAGCTTACTTTACTCCAATCTGCAGCCTTAATGAAAGAGGCAGAAATGAACTATGTAAATGATTCCGCTCCTTTGCATTTGGCAAGTGCTATGAATGCACCTGTAGCGGCAGTTTTTCTAAGCACTGTCCCAGCGTTTGGGTTCACTCCTTTATCGGATAATAGTACGGTTTTGGAAACCACTGAAACACTTGATTGTAGACCTTGTGGTTTGCATGGTAAGGCAGCTTGCCCCAAAGGACACTTCAAATGCGCCGAGATTGCACTAAGCTATCCCAAGCACCGTATCGGCTAAGCGTCATAACTCTCAACTTATTGAATTTGAATTTGTTTTTATAAATGACTTGCTTGTTGAAAAGCAATAGTCTAAATAATTTGAGAACTATACCTTATATTGGTTTTAAATAGTATTTATGAAAAAGCAGAAAAAATTGAAGAAAGTATTACCAGCTTTCAAAGTAAATATGGGAGGAATAATACTGGACCAGGCACTACCGCATAAGAATGTGGAAATGATAGACCCATTTTTATTGGTTCATCACTTGGAGCATAAATTTGATAAAGGAACCGTACAGGCAAAAGCAGGAGTACCACCACACCCACATAGAGGATTTGCTCCAGTATCATTTGTCTTCAAAGGAGGAGTACATCACAGAGATTCTACGGATAAGTCGAGTGTAGTTTACGCAGGAGGTACCCAGTGGATGCATGCAGGAAAAGGCATCGTACACAGCGAACGGCCCGCAAAGGAAGTAGCAGAAGCTGGGGAGACCTGGGAGTTGATTCAGTTTTGGGTGAATGCTCCAGCGAAGTATAAAATGACAGAACCAGAATATGTCGGACTAGATAAAGACAATACGCCAGTATCCTGCACTACAGATGGGAAAGTAGAAGTCGGTGTCGTAGCTGGGAATTTTGACAATTTGCAAGGGCCTATAAATACACTGACCCCAATAATGGCATTAAGATTGACGTTTAATGCAGAAGGAGAAGTGGAAATCCCAGTACCAGAGAACTATAATGGTTTTGTGTATCTTTTGGATGGCGCACTGATCTATAATAATGATACAAAACTGAAATCAAAAGACTTGGCTTGGCTAGATAATGAAGGTGAAATGATTACGCTAAAGGCGACCAAAGATACCAGAGCAATATTGTTAGCTGGACAACCTATCAATGAGCCAGTAGCTACCTATGGTCCTTTTGTTATGAATGAGCAATCAGAAATTATGCAAGCGATGAGAGATTATCAAGTCGGTAAAATGGGTAAGTTAGATGAAGTATTTGAATAATGAGTTTGCAGAGCGTACTTATGCTCAACAGAAATTGTCCCAAACCATATTCCCTTGAGTATAATAAATAATAGAGTAAATTATGGAGCGTAGAAAATTTGTAAAGTATGCAGGACTGGCTGGAATTGCAGCAGGCCTGTTCCCTGCACAAAGTTTGCAGGCTATATCCGCAAAGCCATCATCACACTTGATGAAATTTGCTGGCGTATCTACACAAATAAGACATGGCGCACTTAACGCTCCATTTGCTACTAGGCTATTGGATGAAATGCCTTTTCAGTGGGTGTTAGATGTACATCAAAACATTTTTCTCAAAGATGGTTTCCAAAGAAATGTCGATGAAGACTTGAATGTGATTTCTATTGCCTTAGCGGAAGGGGAGCATTTTGATGCACTCCAAATCAACAAGCAGCCTAATCAGATTGGGTTTTTATGGAAAGACCAATGCTTGAATTGTGATTCAGGCTTGCCTTTGCGTAAGATAGATATCGAAGATAATCAATACGCCTTTTATCTTGGACATCTCAGCGTAAATGAAAAATTGACTTTCGAACAAAAATCGGAAATGAATTATTTTGTTCAGGTAATAGATGGAGAAGTGAAAAACCTAGATAATATACTAAATAGTGAAAGTGGCCTTGGACTCGTCTCTGATAGGAATTTACGACAAGATTTATTAGCCATAGCGGACAGCAAAATTTTGATTATAGAGCGACATGCCGTCAGTGAAATTATGGAGAAATAGGGGACAACAAATTTGGGTTATTGTTCAGACAATTAAACCCATTTTATGAGCCTCCTTCAATGCCTGGCTATCGAGTTTCAAAATAATCATTCTCATTTGGGTATCGATACTCAAATGCAAAGTTTCTTTTATATTGTATTGTTCTGATAGTATACCCGTTAAGGCGTTCAATATGTCAATGTCGAAAAGCTCTTTTGTTAAGATGACTGTATGTTTAGAATTCCTAAGGTGTAGTTCAATTCTTTTCTTATCTCCATCTTCTTCTCCTAATATCTTTTCAATACCATATATATTTCCAAAATGAGCATTCATTCCCTCAATGATTTTCAAGTAAGCTTCGACTTCTTCAAAGTCCTCTGGGTCACTAAAGTCAGAGACATACATTTGCGCTGGCGAGAAAAGTTTTGTGTAACTTGGTCGAGCATCGAATATGCGCATTTTTGCGTAATCGACAAAATTGTTAAAAAATACGCGTAGGTCCTTTGCCAATAGGATAGGAGAGACTTCATTGTTGTGCAAAAAAATCTGTGATCCTTTAAAAGATAGTTTGCGTTCTAAAGCGGGAGAAGTAGCTTCCGCAAAAAAGGAATATCCCTTTGATTCGATTACTTCTATCAATTCAAATTTTCCCCAATAAAACGCATGAAATTGCAAGCGTAGCCCACCAGCTTCTAATAGTGTATTTTGTAATATTTCTTGTGCTTTCAAGCGTTAGATTTGAACACACAATTTAATACTAAAATTGGTAATGGGACTCATCTTTCTCTTGTCCGAATTAGGAGTAGTGGGCTTAAAATAAGAGTTGATTTTTTAGGAGCTTCTTTAGATATGTACAGAATATTAAAACCTAGCTGTAGCACCTAGTACAACATGAACTGGCGATAGAATACTGTTTCCTACTTCACCATATACCCCAAAATTGGGTGTGAAGTAATACCGAGCTCCCACTCCAGCAAAATACTCAATCTGTGGCACGTCAACCCCTAGAAAATCAATGTTCATAATTCCATTCTCTGTAATGGACACGTTATTGTATCCACCCCGAACGATGGTATAAGTATCCAATTTCTCAAACTTAAAAAAATGATAGGTAAAGAATCCACCTAGGGTTAGAACATTTACACTATAAGTACTGCTTAGGTCATCATTATTTCCAAATAGATTTCCAAGTACAGAACCAGGATCGTTTAAAATAGAATCTAATTGTATGCTAGGTAATGAGATGCTGCTAGTTTCTCCAGTATAGTATCCACCGTAAGCTCCAATCCCGATCTTATCGTTGATGGCATACTCATATCGTAGGGTGAATTGAGGACTTGCTTTAGCGTCTTGGTCGATCAGACTGACGAATTCTACAGCTATCTGCGTAGTACTTGGTATTCCAACACCTAGACTGAAGGTGCTCGATTTAGCCTGATGATAATGAAAATCATTTTGGACTTCCTGTGCAAACAAAGAAGAAACAAACAGAACCCCAAATAAAAATATCCCTAGTCTAGTCATAATAAATGTGTTTATTTAGCTTGAATTAGGGCCCACCTTAGCAGGCATTTTTAATGGGGCTCCTAATACTTAGGACATAAAATGGCTTAAATTGGTCACTTATAGGACAATTAATGATAAAAATAACAAGGCACATACAAGATTTTTATGCTCAAGAAAGGCTTAATGCATTGATTTTAATTGTATTAGCTATTGTGATGATGGGAGTAGCATATATTGTATTTCGAAACATAAAAGCAAATATAGTCTATGGGCTGTCTGGTAGCCTAGTGGCATTATCGCTTGTACAAATGCTCTCTAGTATTATAATTTATATCCGCACTTTGAAATATGAAAGAAAACTGCTGCCCGAGCCAATTGCCTCGAATCTTTTAATAGCTGAGCACCAAAGTATAAAGAATAAAGTTTTAAGGTTTCCTAAGCTAAGAATGGTACAAGAAATTTTCTTCGGTCTATCCTTTGTAGGTGTATTTTTAGGTATGGCCGAAGTTATTAATCCTATCAGTATGGGAATAGCTATAGTGCTCTTACTCCAGATGGCAATATGGATAGTTTTAGGTTTATTCGCCCAGCGAAGAACGCAAGAATACGAAAGACGGCTGCGCAGACATATCGAGACTGCACAAACCGAGGTGAAATAGCGTCTAATTCAAGCCCTTTAGTTTCACATTCTCTTTTTTCTGAAGCTTACCATTTCTAATAAATTCAATACTGATTTTATCTCCTGGGCGGAATCGTGCTACTTGTTCTTGCAACTCGGGTGTAGAGTTTGTATCCTTGCCATTGACACCGACTATGATGTCACCTTTTTTGAGACCAGCATCATCAGCACTACTGAGTTTGTATACATCATCAATCATTACCCCAGTCACTTCTTTGAGTTTGTATTCTTTTGCGTGCTTTTCATTAACATCAACTATCCTGATGCCTAATATCGCACGTTGTACCTCACCATGCTCTTTCAGGTCATCAATTACTTTCTCTACCAAATTGGCAGGTATAGCAAAGGAGTACCCTTCATAAGACCCTGTTTCCGTCAAGATAGCAGCGTTGATACCCACTAGTTCACCCCTAGCATTTACTAATGCACCACCACTGTTTCCAGGATTAACCACTGCGTCTGTCTGGATAAAACTCTCTACGGAGTATTCTTCTGATCTCAGGATGTTGATATCTCTAGCCTTGGCACTCACTATACCTAAGGTCACTGTTGAAGTAAGGTTGAATGGATTTCCCACAGCGAGTACCCATTCTCCAACTTGTACGGCATCACTATCGCCGAATGCTACTGTTGGTAAATCTTCAGCATCTATTTTTATCAGTGCTAAATCCGTAGTAGGGTCTGACCCGATTACTTTTGCTTTATAGGTATTTTTGTTATTGGTGGTCACTTCTAGGTTTGCCCCATCCGCAATTACGTGATGATTGGTGATGATATAGCCATCATTGCTCACTATCACACCAGATCCATTGCTTCCTGCAAATTCCCCCGCCTTAGACAAGATAGAAACTATCGCTGGAGTCACTTCGGCTGAAGGTCTGACAAAATCAGTCGGTAGGAGCGAAGGCTTGATATTCACCTTATTCTTGACAAAATTCGTCTGATATTCTTTCTCAGTATTAGAGCTGAAATCTGCGCTCAAAGACTTGAACAAAGTAAGCGTCACCGCAGTACTTACGATTGCAGTCGTCATTATCGTCAAAGCGATTATCCATCCTATTTTTTTCATACTTACACTTTGTAAAGGTGAGAAAGAGTATTATTTAATTAAATAACGTGAAAAGCAAAAATAAAGTGCCCTTCTGCTATTAATGCCAAGACTATTCCAAGATGCTAACTCAAGTCCAGATTCACTATTTTTAACACCATTATAGTCGTTTTCGTTGTAGAAAAGACCGTCTTGATTTCATTTTTCATCAAATCCATCAATATATCGTACTCTCCGAATATTTGCGTACTCATGCTATTGGTGCGTACCTCCAATTCAGGATGCTCGTTGAGCGATTTGATAAACCCCAAAATCTGATTACCATAATCTTCATCCAGTGGGTACATACTTATTTCTATAGATGCCTTCATCTTATTTTTTGACGGTCAATATAAAGAAATGATCGGACTTCACTATAGCTGTTTACTAATAGGGAGCCCTTCTTGACCTAACCTTCAGACCGTGACATCTGCTATATCCCCTTATTACAGATGCATAGCCATAGTAAACAAAAAACACCCATGATAGATGTCTCTACCATGGGTGTTTTATTCAATCTACTTACAAGCGCAGCAATAATTAAAATTGCCGCAAGTTTATACTAGATTACTGAATGACTATTCTTTTCGTTACTGCACCATCCTTATTTGTAAATCTTAATAGATATACACCAGCAGTGCTCACTTCAAAACTTGTAGCAGTTCCCAATTCTTGTATTTTCTTTCCGTGTATATCGAATAAACTGATGGCATCGAATGTAGTATCTGTTGCACTTAAATCAATATGTACTAAACCACTACTTGGATTAGGGAATACGGATATACTATTCAATAATTCTGTATCTACTGCAGCATTGGTTTCACAAGAAGCAGTTTTGTTGATTCTAATGAATAAGTTGTCTCCAGAATGAATAAAACAACCTGATGCAGTGGTGTTCTTTCTGTCTTCACCAATTTGAGGGACTAAGGTACCAGAATAACTAAGTCCATATACGCGCTGCTCCTCAGTACCCGTGTTCTCAAAATTATAGACTGTATCGATTATCACTTCTTGTAAAACCTCAAATTCATCTGTGAGCAAGAAAACATAATTTTCACCTGGAGGAGTGCTGATATTGTTTTGTAAAAATACATTATCCTCTGCTCCATCAATAGAACAAATATCTATCTCCGTGACCCATCCATGAGTCGCCGTTAAGCTTTCTTGGCATTCGAAATCTACGTCACAGGCATTCTTGGTAATTGTTAAGAAGAAGTCTCCCCCTGAATGCGTAAAACAACCCGTAGAAGTAGTCATCGTTCGAACTTGCCCAATCGCTGGTTGTAGCGTTCCATCAAAATGAAGTCCATACACACGTTGTTCTTCATTGGTACTTCCTTCAAAATTATAAAACTCGGCAACGATTACTTCTTGCAGAATCTCTTGTGCGTCGGTCAGCAAATACACGTAGTTTTCACCCGCAGGTTCTCCAATATTATTTCTAAGTTCTAAAGTGTCATCTTCTCCATCGTTAGGACAGATATCCACTTCCGTTGCCCAGTCTGTAGTAGCTGTGAAATTATCTACACATTCAATATCATCCCCAATACAAGCTCCTTTCGTAACCGTCAAGAAAAAGTCTTCGCCTGAATGTGTAAAGCAACCCGTAGAAGTAGTCATCGTTCGAACTTGCCCAATCGCTGGTTGTAAGGTCCCGTCAAAATGAAGCCCATACACTCGTTGCTCAGCAGGAGTACTTCCTTCAAAGTTGTAGAAATCTGCAACGATTACTTCTTGTAAAATCTCTTGTGCATCGGTAAGTAGATAGACGTAGTTTTCTCCAGCAGGTTCTCCAAGGTTATTTCTAAGCTCTAAAGTATCATCTTCACCATCATTAGGACAGATGTCTACTTCTGAAGCCCAATCCGTAGTAGCTGTAAAGTTATCCTCGCATTCAATACCAGGACAAGCGTTTTTAGTAATAGTTAGAAAGAAATCTTCTCCAGAGTGAACGAAGCAATCTGTCGCCGTGGTCATTAGTCTGTTTTCTCCAATTGCTGCTTCTAATGTGCCAGAGTAATGCATACCATAGACTCTTTGTTCATCGGCTCCACTTCCTTCAAAATTTAAAAAGCCTTCAAACACCAATTCTAATAATCTTTCTTGTGCGTCAGTAATTAGATATACATAGTTTTCACCTATGTCTGAAGTTATATTATTTCTTAATTCAATTATATCATTAACGCCATCAGAAGGGCAGATGTCTACCTCAGAAGCCCAATCTGTAGTAGCTGTAAAACTTTCAAGACATTCGAAAGGTTCTTCACAGGCATTTTTGCTTACTGAAATAAATTGGACGCTATTGGAATGCTCAAAGCACTCACTCGCAGTGGTCTGCATTCTATTCGCTCCAATAACAGGATTCAGTTGTCCATCGAAATGCAAACCATAAATTCTTTGTGTCTCCAAACTAGACCCTTCAAAATTGTATTGGTCATTGTTTATCACTTCGATTAGGATTTCATTTTCATCTGTCAATAGGTAAACGTAATTGTTACCTGCGTTTAAGCCTAAGGAGTTTTGTAGCTGAACAATATCGTTGTTATTATCTGTAGGGCAGATGTCAAGCGTATTATTTCCATTTGCATTACTCACTGTACTCACGTTACAATCAAAACAAGCATTCTTACTCACAGCAATAAATTGTGCGTCATCTGAATGTTCAAAGCAATCTCTAGCGGTAGTCTGTCTTCTGTTGGCCCCAATAGCAGGATTCAACTGTCCACTGAAGTGCAAACCATAAATTCTTTGTGTCTCCAAACTAGATCCTTCAAAATCGTATTGGTTCTGATTGATTACTTCGATCAATATTTCATTTTCGTCAGTCAGAAGATATACATAATTACTGCCTGCACTTAGTCCTAAAGAGTTTTGCAGTTGAACAATATCGCTGTCATTATCTGTTGGGCAAATGTCTAAGCTGTTGTTTCCATTTGCATTGGACACAGTATTTGCGTTGCAGTCAAAACAAGCATTTTTGCTCACAGAGATAAATTGTACAGCGCCTGAATGTTCGAAACAATCGCTTGCGGTAGTCTGCAATCTGTTGGCCCCAATAGCAGGATTCAATTGCCCATCGAAATGCATACCATAAATTCTTTGCGTCTCCAAACTAGAACCTTCAAAATTGTATTGGTCATTGTTGATGACTTCAATTAGTATCTCATTTTCATCCGTCAGTAGGTAAACATAATTGCTACCTGCAGTTAATCCTAAAGAGTTTTGCAGTTGAACAATATCGTTGTCGTTATCTGTTGGACAGATGTCAAGGCTATTACTTCCATTTGCATTGGATACCGTATTAGCGTTGCAATCGAAGCATGCATTTTTACTCACAGAAATAAATTGAGTGCCGTCAGAATGCTCAAAGCATTCACTTGCAGTAGTTTGCATTCTATTGGCCCCAACTGCAGGATTCAGTTGTCCATCGAAGTGCATTCCATAAATTCTTTGTGTTTCTAGACTAGAGCCCTCAAAATTGTATTGGTCATTGTCAATGACTTCGATTAGTATTTCATTTTCATCTGTTAGTAGGTAGACATAATTGTTACCTGCATTTAACCCTAAAGAGTTTTGCAGTTGAACAATATCATTGTCGTTATCTGTTGGACAGATGTCAAGGCTATTGCTTCCATTCGCATTGGACACGGTATTAGCGTTGCAATCGAAGCAAGCATTTTTGCTCACAGAAATAAATTGCGCGTTATCAGAGTGTGCAAAGCAGCCAGTAGCAGTAGTAGCCAATCTGTTCAAACCAATTGCCGCGTTCAATTGCCCATCGAAGTGTATTCCATAAATTCTCTGCGTTTCCAAACTAGACCCTTCAAAATTGTATTGATTACTATTTATTACTTCAATTAGTGTTTCATCTTCGTCTGTCAGTAGATATACATAGTTGCTTCCTGCACTCAATCCTAAGGAGTTTTGGAGTTGAACAATATCGTTGTCATTATCCGTAGGACAGATGTTTAGGCTATTGTTTCCATTGGCGTTGCTCACTGAACTTAGGTTGCAATCAAAACAAGCATTCTTGCTCACAGAAATAAACTGCGCATCATCAGAATGCTCAAAGCAACCCGTAGCAGTTGTTTGCATTCTATTCGCTCCAACAGCTGGATCCAGTTGCCCGTCGAAATGCAAACCATATATTCTCTGTGTTTCTAGATTAGATCCTTCAAAATTGTATTGGTCATTGTTGATGACTTCAATTAGTGTCTCATTTTCATCAGTCAGTAAATATACATAGTTATTCCCTGCACTCAAGCCAAGAGAGTTTTGGAGTTGAACGATATCGTTGTCATTATCAGTAGGGCATATATCTAGACTATTGTTTCCATTGGCATTACTAACTGTACTGATGTTGCATGCAAAACATGCGTCCTTTATAATCTCAATAAATTCTGTACCAGATGAATGTTCAAAACAACCATCCGCAGTGGTATTGATTCTGTTCTGACCTATAGCAGGATTGATTTGTCCATCAAAGTGCATTCCATATACTCGTTGAGTAGCATTACTCGATCCTTCAAAGTCATATTGATCAGCACTAATGACCTCTTGTAGTATTTCGTTTTCATCTGTAAGTAGATACACATATTCATCGCCCGCAGGCAATCCTAGTGAATTTACCAATTGAATAAGATTCGGCTCATTATCATTTTGACAAATTTCTAAAGGACTCGCTCCATTACTTGAGCTAACTGTACTTTGATTACAGTCAAAACAAGCATTCTTATTTATAGAGATGAATTGATTCGCAGCAGAATGCTCGAAACATCCACTTGCAGTAGTGGCTGTTCTATTTTGACCAAAAGCTGGATTTAGAGTTCCATCAAAATGGATTCCGTAAACTCTTTGTGTATTTGGGTTTGTGCCTTCAAAATTAAACTGGTCGACGTTGACTACCTCTTGCAAAATTTCATTTTCATCGGTTATCAGATACACATAATTTACTCCTGCGTTGATACCAAGAGAGTTTTCAAAAGTAATAATATCAGCACTGTTATCAGAAGGGCAAATGTTGAGACTATTACTTCCAGTGGCATTACTTACTGTACTTGATTCGCAAACAAAGCATGCATTCTTTGTAATGCTAATAAAGGCTGTGCTACTAGAGTGTTCAAAGCATCCTGTGGCAGTAGTGGCTACTCTCGGAAAGCCAAGGGCAGCATTTAATGTTCCATCAAAGTGTAAACCATATACTCTTTGTGTATTCAAGTCAGAGCCTTCAAAATCATATTGATCTGCAGAAATTACTTCTTGCAGGATTTCATTTTCATCAGTAAGCAAATACACATAGTTTGTACCTGCATTCAATCCTAGCGAATTTTGGAATACAAAAACATCCGAGCTGTTATCTGTTGGGCAAATGTCACTGCTGTTATTTCCATTGGTAAGGCTTACGTTACTCGGCTCGCAAACGAAGCATGCATTTTTCGTAATAGTTATAAAGTCTGCACTGCTAGAATGTTCAAAACATCCACTAGCTGTAGTCGCTGTTCTGTTCATGCCCACCGCAGCACTGAGAATTCCATCAAAATGCAGCCCGTATACTCTTTGTGTATTCAAGTCAGATCCTTCAAAATCATATTGATCTGCAGAAATTACTTCTTGCAGGATTTCATTTTCAT
>CAYZUW010000007.1:0-15311 GCA_964481325.1 uncultured Saprospiraceae bacterium | reverse complement strand
CCTTCAAAATCATATTGATCTGCAGAAATTACTTCTTGCAGGATTTCATTTTCATCAGTAAGCAAATACACATAGTTTGTACCTGCATTCAATCCTAGCGAATTTTGGAATACAAAAACATCCGAGCTGTTATCTGTTGGGCAAATGTCACTGCTGTTATTTCCATTGGTAAGGCTTACGTTACTCGGCTCGCAAACGAAGCATGCATTTTTCGTAATAGTTATAAAGTCTGCACTGCTAGAATGTTCAAAACATCCACTAGCTGTAGTCGCTGTTCTGTTCATGCCCACCGCAGCACTGAGAATTCCATCAAAATGCAGCCCGTATACTCTTTGTGTATTCAAGTCAGATCCTTCAAAATCATATTGATTTGCAGAAATTACCTCTTGTAGGATTTCGTTTTGATCAGTAAGTAAATACACATAATTAGCACCAGCATTCAATCCTAGTGAATTTTGAAATTCAAAAACATCTGAACTGTTATCAGTCGGGCAAATATCACTGCTGTTGTTTCCACTGGCTAGGCTCACATTATTTGGGCTGCAGACGAAGCATGCATTTTTAGTAATGGTGATAAAGTCAGTAGGGCTAGAGTGTTCAAAGCATCCTGATGCTGTAGTAGCTATTCTAGGAAACCCTATGCCAGCACTTAATGTGCCATCAAAGTGCATTCCGTATACTCTTTGTGTATTCATGGGAGAGCCTTCAAAATCATATTGATCTGTAGAGACTACTTCTTGTAGGATTTCATTTTCATCGGTAATTAGATATACATAGTTTGTACCAGCGTCCAATCCAAGCGAATTTTGAAATTCAAAAACATCTGAATTGTTATCTGTAGGACAGATGTCACTGCTACTGCTTCCATTGGCAAGACTTACATCATTTGGATTACAAACGAAGCACGCGTTTTTAGTAACGGTGATAAAATCTGTATCACTAGAGTGTTCAAAACAATCCGCAGCTGTAGTAGCCGTTCTTACTTGTCCTATGGCAGCATTAAGAGTACCCATATAATGCAATCCATAAACTCTTTGTGTTGATGAAGAAGATCCTTCAAAGTCAAATTCATCGGCTAATATCACTTCTTCAAGGATTTCATTTTCATCGGTTAAGAGATAAGCGTATTCGGAACCCGCGTTTAAGTTTAGAGAGTTTTCAAATTGAATGATATCGTTCGTGTTGTCAGATGGGCATAAATCTATTTCTTGATTGCCATTGGATAAGTTGACTGTACTTTCGTCACAGGTAATACATGCATTCTTTGTCACTTGAATAAATCCAGTGTTGGAAGAATGTTCAAAACAATCAGTAGCGCTTGTGAATATTCTATCATTACCCACTATAGGGATTAGTGTTCCGCTATAATGGATCCCATAAACTCTCTGAGTAGTTTCTATAGATCCTTCGAAATCATATTGATCACTTAAGACTACTTCTTGCAAAATTTCATTTTGATCGGTGATTAGGTAAGCGTACTCTGGTCCTGCATTAAGTCCTAGGGTATTCACTAATTGAACGACATCTGCTTGCCCATCCGAGGGACATATATCAATAAAGTTACTTGCACCAAAATTAAGAACAGAATTAGGATCGCATGTTGGCCCACCTCCGCCACCGCTGCCAGTCGCAGGACCAAATTCTCCAGATGCCCAAAGCTGATTAAACGCAAAGCAGAAAAACACAATAAAGTCGTAATCATCAATAGCTACATTTGAAGGAACATCTACGGTGAGGGCTCCATTGAAATGACTCATGCTAGATAAATTTACAATCTCTACTGCCCCAGAAACAGATGAGGAAGTATTGCTTAGAAATATTCTTACATCAGGCCCACTTGGAGTAGAGAAGTCATCAGAAAGTCTCAGTTGTAAGTCTCCCGTGGATAGTTCTTCTAGAAAGGCATCTCCAGATATAGGATAGAGTTCAGGCATTAAATCTGAAGTCCTCATTTGAACCACGTTTTGCCCAGTAAGCGAACAGGATATTGAAACTAAGAATAGGAGTAAAAGTAGTTTGTTCATACGAAAATAATATGGGTAGAGTGTAAAACTACCTATACACCTAAGTACTTGATTTGGTTGTGTTCACGACAAAGTAAGTGACCTTATTTAAGGCTTATTTTCAAATATTTAGCTTGGTTGACAATTTGGAGGCGATTTCAGGGCGATTTCGCCTATTATTGGGCATTTGAGCTGTCCCTTTTTGATCATTGAACATATTAAAATCAAGTAATATATGTCAATTTTTACATCGCTATCACACCGATCTTTTTCCCCCAATCCACAAAGCCAAAAATGGACACTACAAAATAGACAACCATCATGGCAGCGTAGATCATTAGGCCTCTATCATAATACAACCATATCGATATCCCATTGATGATAATCCAGAATATCCAAGTAGAGAATATTTTGTGCGCCTCCAAATAACTAGCGAAAAGTGAAAATATGGTTGTAGTGGCATCTACATATGTTCTTTCTGCATCCGTCTGCGTTAAGAAAAATAAACCTAGACCATAACTCAATATAGCCCCAATAAGTATGATAGGTACGTGTTTTTGCCATGACCAAGTGCCGACCTGAAATTCAGTATCTTTATTATTGTCCCAGACATACCAGCCGTAAAAACCAATCAATACATAAAAAATGTACAAACCCGTCTCAGAGTATAGTTTAAATTGATAAAATAAATATACACTGAGCAGTGAAGAAACAATCCCAAATATCCAACACCATTTATTTTCTTTGATTAGTAAATAAAGAAAAATGAGACTTAACAATACAGCAGTCCATTCTACGTAGTCAAGGAAAGTAAGGTTGAGGATACTTAGAAGTGGGCTCATGATTGTTTCATAAATTAAGAGCGGTAAAAGTAGAAAATTTTTTACCTAAAAGTAAAGTAGGTTTATGACACTGAGTGTTTTTCTTAATTGGTTCTTTACTCTAAAATTCTACTTTCTAGTTTTGACTCTCTAGCTATAAACACATTTTGACCGCTAAAACCTAACTCCTAAAACCTTTTTTACGGACTAGGGGTAGTAGCTAGCTTCAGCTCTGCTGAAGAGTCCGATAGGACCGAGCGAGCAGCGAGTAGCGGATGGCCCGCCCAAAAGAAAAGACACTTTGCTTGATAAAGCAAAGTGTCTTTTCTTTTGGGAGTCCCATATTAATTATAAATGCTTCTTGTGAATCGGAAATCTACTCTTCATAATCTTTCATTATCTTAAACGCTCGGCATGAATCAAAAATTATACATCGTACTTTATGAATTATGAATGCTTTTCACGCGCAACCATTAGTTATACTTCGTACTTTATAATTGCACTTTATGAAGTGGTGAATGATAAATTACAAACTCTCGCTCAAACAAACATTTATCATTCATAATTACTTTCCAAACGCTTTCTTCAAGATATCTTCTTGCTGCTGTTCGTGGACTTTTTTGAATCCAGTCGCAGGAGAAGCAGACGCCTTTCTTGAGATTACTTTTATATTTGGATACTGCATGTAGACATGACGCCATGCACCCATGTTTTCGGATTCTTCTTGTACCCAGTACTGTTCTGCGTTTTTGTACTTTTTCATAATCTTATCGATCATGTCTTTAGGGAAAGGGTACAACTGTTCTACTCTGACAATAGCAGTTGTGGTGTTGTTCAACTTTTGCTTACGCTCTAATAAGTCGTAGTAAATCTTTCCTGTACAAAGCAGTAGTTGCGTAACATCCTTAGCATTTTTACTCGTGTAGTCAGGATCGTCATAGAATTCGTAAAACGAATTGTCAGGGTTGTCCTCAAAGGCTTCTATCGGAGACTGTGCCAATGGGTGTCTCAATAAAGACTTGGGAGACATATTGATCAACGGCTTACGATAGTCAAGCGCCAATTGCCGTCTCATCGCGTGAAAGAAATTGGCTGGTGTAGAAATGTTAGTGATAATCATATTGAAGTCTCCAGCCATCTGCAAGAATCTTTCGAAGCGTGCACTAGAGTGCTCTGGTCCTTGCCCCTCGTAACCGTGCGGCAGTAACATCACTAAGCCACTCATTCTTCTCCACTTAGATTCTCCAGCCGAGATGAACTGATCAACCATAGTTTGCGCCCCGTTGTAAAAGTCACCAAACTGCGCTTCCCAAATCACGAGAGAGTTTGGAGAGGCTAATGAGTAACCGTATTCAAATCCGAGTACAGCAAACTCCGATAGTAAGGAGTTGTATATTCTATATTTTCCTTGTTTCTTTTGGATGCTGTTGAGTCTATTGTATTGCTCACCAGTTTCGGTATCTGCAAAAACTGCATGACGATGGGAGAAGGTACCCCTCTTAACATCCTGCCCACTCATACGGACATCTTTATTTTCTAAAAGAATAGATCCGTAGGCAAGAAGTTCTCCCAATGCCCAGTCTAGTTTACCTTGCTCTAATATTTTTTTGGCTCCCTTAAGTAGGCGCTGCACCTTGCTAATCGTCTTGATGTCACTAGGGATTTCCATGAGGTGCTTTAAGATTTTGTCGATTTGCGCACGCTTGATTCCCGTGGGAGGAGATATAGTAAATGTTTTAGAACTATCAACAAAATTGAGTTTGCGCCATTCTAATTCTGGATCTTGATATACATAGGGGAGTGGCTTTTCCTTCACCTTATCAAGTTTCTTCTGAAGATCATTCCAGAATGTTTGCTCCATTTTGTCCGCTTCGTCTGCGGTGATGTCTCCGCGCTCCAGCATTTTGGCTAGATATATCTGGCGTGGGTTTTTATGATTTTTAATCAACTCGTACATCCTAGGCTGCGTAAACTTGGGATCATCTCCTTCATTGTGTCCGTGCTTACGATAGCAGACCATATCTATAAATACATCATTGTTAAATTTTTGTCTGTAAAGTGTTGCCAATTCTACAGCGAACACTACTGCCTCTGGGTCATCTCCATTGACATGAAAAACAGGTGCTTGCACCAGGCTTGCAGCCGCTGTGCAATAGGTAGATGAACGCGCGTTTTCATAACTCGTCGTAAAACCTACTTGGTTGTTTATTACAAAATGAATGGTTCCTCCTGTATAGTACCCAGGCAGTTGAGACATTTGTACCGTTTCGTATACTACACCCTGACCTGCCACGGCAGCATCTCCATGGATGAGTATCGGTAGTATCTTGTCATAATCCGAACCGTATAACAAATCCGCTTTTGCTCTCGCAAATCCTTCCACCACTGGATTTACAGCTTCTAGGTGAGAAGGGTTGGGGGCTAGCTTGAGATGAATCTTTTTTCCAGAGCTTGTTTTTGTTTGACTAGAATAGCCAAGATGATACTTCACATCGCCGTCTCCAAAACTTTGGTCAGGAATGGCATTACCTTCAAATTCATTAAAGATATGCTCGTAGGTTTTTTGCATGATATTGGCTAGTACATTGAGTCTCCCTCTATGTGCCATACCGATGACAACTTCTTCAACCCCTTCATCTGCTCCTTTATTAATCACGGCATCCAGGGCTGCGATGGCTGTTTCACCTCCTTCAAGAGAAAAACGTTTCTGCCCTACATATTTTTTGTCTAAGAAATTTTCAAAACCTACTGCTCCGTTCAATTTCTCTAGGATGCGTTTCTTTTTTTCTATCGAAAACCCATAACCATCTCCTTGTTTGGCCTCAATCATGCTTCGCAGCCAGGTACGTTTTTCTCTATTTTCTATTTGAGAGCACTCAAATCCAATATTGCCTGCATAGATTTCATTCAATCGGTCGATAATCTGCTGCAAAGTAGCATTGCTCAAACCTATCTCAGATCCAGCATTGAAAGTCACATTTAGGTCCGCTTCTGTCAACCCATAATCCGCTAAATCAAGATGTGGTTTCCTGTCTTTGCGTTCCCGAATCGGATTGGTAGTGGATAGCAAGTGTCCACGATCTCTGAATCCATGGATAATAGACATCACGCCAAATTCTTTTGACAGTGGTCCAGCTGCTACGCTAGAACCATTACTAGCTCCATTACCATTGGTCGGTGCTGCGTACTCAAAGCCCTTGAAAAAGGAAGCCCAAGTATCCTCAACTGAATGAGGGTCAGCCTTGTACTGTTCGTACATGGTCTCAATAAAACTCGGATGGGCATTGGCTATAAAGGAAAAATCGCTCATATCTTATATATTATATATGGATTAACGTTAATAGGATATCAAAGTTGAGCGAAAATAAAGCAAAATTGGACTATTATTTCAGAGTTTAGAGATATTTCTATCATATTAATAACAATTCAAGGAGGAGAGCAGTACCACATTTGATAAAAAAGGCTTACATTTGCACTCCAAATTAAAAAAAAGAAAAAATACCGCTAATTATGGCACAACATCAATCATCTAAGAAGAGAATCAGACAAGACGCGAAGATTAGAATGCGTAACCGTTACTATAAGAAGGCGGCTCGTACAGCAATCCAGAAACTTCGTGAGATGACTGACAAGGCAGAAGCTAAAAAGTACTTGCCTAAGGTGGTCTCTATGGTAGATAGACTCGCTAAGAGAAATACTTGGCACAAAAACAAGGCTTCCAACCTAAAAGGGAAGTTGACTGTTTTTGTAAACAAGATGGCTTAATCAAGAAATAAAGTACTCCTATAAGGATACTGGGACGTGTAGTGCTTTGCATTACGCGTCTTTTTTATGGGCGCATATTCCCCGTCATCCGCTTGTACTCAGCAGCATATATGGGTATTCAGGATAGTCGTCGCTAGTATTTCGCTATCGCTGCATCCGTCGCATCTCCTTCCTTCATTGCACATCTATACTACTTCGTATCGCTTCTACCGGGAGCGCGGATTATCATTTATCTCAGAATACAATAACTTATTAGTTTGCCTGACTTGATTTTTCTCGCATCAAGCAGGTATAAATAAGAACAGCTTATGTGTCTCTTATGTGTGCTTATGTTCCCCGTCAAAAATGAGCCGGACGAGCTTATGTGGTTTGCACATCACACTTTTTAAATGTTACTGGTTTATTAATTTATGTTTGCTACTTAGCAAAAGAACAATTTTATCCAAATACATACTCGACAATTATTATTTTTGAAGACCATATTTTTAACAAAACCTAAAACCTAATGCCATGAGGAACGTCTTCCTAATTCTAAGTACTGTCTTTTTTTGCACCCACTTACTTTTTTCACAAAATTATGAAACTGATTTAATGGGACAGCTAGATGGTGATACGATTGCCGTGGTAGCTAATACCACTAATAGTATAGGGGATATTATAATAGGTTCACGCGTGCGTGGAGCAGTAGATTTAGATCCTGGGGAAGGAATAACCTTAACGCCAGAAGATGTACAGAGTAGTTTTATGATTACAACTTATGATAGAACGGGACTTCTGAAAGAGAATATTTTTATGGTAAGTAACGGCTCAGTTAGTCTTGTTGACCTTGATGTAGATTCAGAAGGAAGTATTTACATTACAGGAAATTTTAGTGGAACTGTAGATTTTGATCCATCAGAAAGTGTATTTGAACTATCTGCACCTGGCGATTCTGAAGTATTCGTAGCTAAATATACCGATAATACATTTCAATGGGCTAAGAAGATAGGGGAAACAAATTTTTTTCAATTTCCAGGTCAAATAATAATTTCCAATAATAGAATAATTGTCCCATTAATATTTTCTGGAATAGTAGATTTTGATCCAGGGCCTGGAGTTACCAGTTTAAATGGAGATGTCGATCAAGCTATTTTAGAATTGGATTTAGATGGTAATTTTCTTTGGGCAGCTGTTTTAGTAGATGCTTTTATTGTAGATGCGCATGCTGATGAGGCTGGAAATTTGTTTCTAGGAGGGCAATTTAGAGGCACTGTTAATTTTGATTTTTTAGGCACTGATACTAGAGAAGCATTGGGTAATAGCTCTGATAGTTTTGTTGCAAAATATAACGCAACACATGCTTTGGAGTGGGTAAATACCTTTGGTAGTTCTACGGCGACTGAATCCACTTGGGAGTTGGCTACCAATAGCGATGGTGATTTGATGAGTATCGCTAATATTGGTGGCGCTGTAAAGCTTCCTAATGGAGTATTTATTGGAGAGGACCGTTTAGCTTTAATTAAATATTCAGAAACAGGGGTAATGGAGACTGCTTTAGACCTTATGGACCCGTTGGAGTCAAATATTACTGATATGATATCTACAGAAGGTCAAGTTCATTTTTTGGGGAGGTTTGGCGCAACCGTAGATGTAGATTTTTCTGAAAACGAAATTTTATTCGATCCTGAGCCAAATAAATTTAATAGTTTCTTGGTAAGTACCGACAATGATGGCGTTCACATAGCCAGTGGTATTATCGCAGGGCTAGACCAACAGAATTCAAATTTAAGTGCTGATCAAGAGGGTAGATTGGTGTTAGCACATACCTTTAGATCAAATGGAAAATTACTTTTTGGCTCGAACGAGGAAGTGACAATAAATGGGGAAGAAAATTTGATTTTTGAAAGACTGGGAGTTATTACACAAATAGATAATGATATGGATGGTTTTAACGCAGATGTAGATTGTGATGATAAGAATCCAGATGTAAACCCGAATGGAGTTGAAATACCCAATAATGGAATTGATGAAGACTGTGATGGAGAAGACCTTATGACATCTTCTACTTCTCAAATTGGTACTTCGACTGTGGAGATTTTCCCTAACCCAGTTTCTGAAAATTTAAATATTATAATAGAGGGTGAAAATAACTTCATTGGTGAACTATTTGATATCCATGGCAGGTTAATTTCTAGAAGTAGTTTTGGGAGCGTATCTAATATTGTTGAGATGGAGTACCTTGATAGTGGTGTTTATTTTTTAGAAATCTTTTCTTCTGAAAATAAGTCTTTGCGTAAAACGGAGAAGTTGATTAAGCTTTAGAGAGTTTGAATATGAACTTGCCTGTCCTATGTTTCTTCTTTTCCAAGGACAGGCAAGTTTATATTAACAACTTTTTATTCCTGAGGAAAAATTTAGAGAAACCATTATTTACACTCCATCTCAGAATAAACAAATTCCGCCCTGACATACTCCACATTCCTCAAACTATCCGTCCGATACGTAGTCCGCTCCGTATTCCATAGCATCCCATCAATCATCTCCATCTTTTCATTATCCACAAAAGCATACGTCGGCGCATGATAAATCAAAGTCGCCAAAAGCACATGACTTTCTGTATCAAAATAAAACCACCAGACATCATCCTCTTCCGAGCCATAATAAGCCTTTACTACATCTACAGCTTTACCATTCGCCAATGTGTCGATTCCAATGTAGGTCAGCTCTACTCCAGGATCTAACATTTTGAAAGGCTGATTCACCACAAAGTGAGAAGAAAGGAATGAATTGGTACCATCTAGGATGGTATCTGGTGTGATCTTTTGACCTTTCTTATCCGCAAAACGAGTAGTGTATTGCTGATTTGGATCGAGAGACAGGATCTCTCCATATAATGTATCTTTTTGATGCAAGGTATGTCGTTCGATGCTACTTCGCTCGATGGAGCCATCTGCATTATACAGAATGGTTTTCTTTTTGAACTTTAGCGTCTCCAGATTTTTCCAATAGTCCATACCCCCGTGTGCCTCTATACTTAAATTGACTATTTGTCTAGCTTTATGATTAGGATTTTTAGCATGTTCGACGGTACAAGAGGCAAATAAAACGAGGCTAATAAGAATAGTCCAATATTTCATACCCTCTAAAATAGAGAAAATTTTTTCATATAATTAGTGTAAAGTAGTGCTTTAATTGTTTCCTAAAAATACCCTATCTTCGCTACGAACAATCATTCGTATATATACATGGCACCTAAATTTAATACCTTAAATATCAAGGAAGTACGACAAGAGACAGAAGATTGTGTATCCGTCGCTTTCCAAATTCCAGAAAACTTGCGATCCGATTACCAATTTATCCAAGGACAGTACCTTACTTTGAGAGAAACCATAGATGGTGAAGATGTTCGAAGATCATACTCCATTTGTTCAGGAGTGCAGGAGAAAGACCTGAGAGTAGCCATCAAGAAGGTATATGAAGGGAAGTTTTCTTCCTATGCCAATGAAAAGCTCAAGGCAGGTACAAAGATGGAAGTAATGACCCCTGCTGGAAAATTCTATACTAAACTAGATCCAAAGCAATCCAAGCGTTATGTCTTATTTGCCGCGGGCTCAGGTATCACCCCTATGTTGTCTATCATGAAATCCGTATTGAGTATTGAGCCAGAGAGTTTCATTACGCTTTTCTATGGAAATAAGACGACTGATAGTGTCATTTTCAAAGAAGAGATTGAAGGTTTGAAAAACAAAAATCTCTCTCGACTGAAAGTGCACTACATCATGAGTAGAGAAATGCTACAAAGCGATTTGTTTTGTGGAAGGATAGATAGAGAAAAATGTGATCAGTTCTTAAACTTACTGATCCAAAAAGATACAGTAGACGAATACTTTGTCTGTGGTCCATATCAGATGACCATGGATGTTCGCGCTAGCCTAGAAGCTGCAGGCGTAGATAAAGAGAAAATACACTTTGAGTTATTTACAACAGTTCCTGAGGGGGCGGCAGAAAAGGGAAGAGCCTCTAAACCTGTCGAAAAAATAAATGCAAAAATAAAGGTCATTTTAGATGGGCATGAGCACGACTTTAATATTTATAAATCTGATGAAACGGTTTTAGATACGGCCCTCAAAAATGGGGCGGATCTTCCTTTCGCATGCAAAGGAGGAGTATGTGCTACCTGTAAAGCTAAAATCGAAAATGGATCGGTAGAGATGATTGTCAACTATGGTTTAGAGCCAGACGAAATCGAGGCGGGATATGTATTGACTTGCCAGTCCATTCCTACTTCAGATGAAGTCACCGTAAATTTTGACGCCTAATTATATGCCCAAGGCTAGCAAAAGAGAAATAATCTTAACCGCCGCTGCGAAGCTATTTCGTGATCGAGGATATCAAGCCACTTCTATGCGAGACTTAGCAGAAGCAGTTGAATTAAAGGCATCGAGCCTTTACAACCATATTGGCTCGAAGGAAGAGATCCTAAAAGAGATATGCATGGCCAACGCAGATAAGTTTTCTGACGGCATGCAAAAGATCTTAAACACAGACGATAAACCTTTAGAAAAAATAGAAGCACTCATCAACCTACATATTCTTATCGCAGTGAATGACTACACTTCCGTTACATCTTTCAATGATGAATGGAGGCATCTAGGCGAACCTGCATTGTCTATTTTTAAAGAAAAGAGAAAGAACTATGAGCAGGCTTTCTTGTCGATTATAAACGAAGGGATTGAACAAGAGCAAATCAAGCCCATTCATCCTATGGTCTGCTTGTACACGATATTGAGTAGTACCTTATGGGTTTATGAGGCAAATATAAAAATTGATTCCGACTCAATCAGGAGACACATCATTGAGATGTTGGTACTAGGAATGGAAAGATAATTAATTTCTTGTAATAGTAATAGGAAGGCAACTTTCGAACTGACATAAAACTGTTACTTCAGCAGGATCATAATCATCTTCGTCAGCTGCATTATCGATGCCACCAGTGGAATCATCTGCTACATCATTGTCTGTCGCTAATTCATTTATCGTTCCATCATTTATTATGGTCAATGGGCTGTCCTCATCAACGGCAGTTATGCCATTGTCGATTATGCTAGCTGCTATAATTTCAGCATTGTTAATAATATTAGTTCCCCCGAAATTAGAGTCAATGGTAAAAGTAAGTTGTATACTAACTTCATCACCCGCCTCCAAGAATTCCAATTCAAAATTAGGCCCTGTACCCACAACACTTACCATCACTCCATTTGACGATGTAGCAGGCGCTTGTAGATTTACGAAAGTAAGTTCAGAAGCATTAAAATATTCTTGGATATCAATGTCAAAAGCATCCATTTCACCTTGATTGATTATTGTTATGTCAAAGACTACATTGCTTCCAGCTATAATAGGGTTAGCACTTGCGCCAGTGTTTACCGTTTTAGTTAATGCCAAATCAAATATTGTGCAAACCAATCCGAGATCGAAATTATGATTAACACAGTTTGTTGTTTCCGTGGTGAGGCATATCTGTGGTAAGCCAGCGGGAATGCTTCCATTTGCACTCGTTAGATTTGTTGGGTCAACATCAGAGTCAATATTGTCATTTACATTGTTGTTTGCATCAAATGGAGCAAGACCATGATAGGTCTGTCCAGAGATGGTGTATACTTGACTAGAATTGTCGTATTGACCATTTCCAAATACAATGTAATACTTAACTCCTTGACCAGGACCATTCCATAAGGTATTTGGGGTGGCAACTCCACTTGCATCCACTGTTATTCCAGTAGTATCTACATTGTTCGAATTGAAATAATACTGCCCGATTACATCTGTGGTATCTTGCCCTATCAAGAGGCCTATTTCATTATACAATTGGACAATCATATCTGCGATACCATTTTCACAAGCATCTTGTATACCATTTGGTATAGAGTCGCACCATACGAGATTTCCTATTTCTATAGGTAGAAATTGGGCATTACTTTCTAAGTCTCCTAAACTTGCTCCTTTTCCGAATCCATTATTGGCTTGCGTGTCATTTATCAAAATGTATGACTCTGTTCTAAGTCCTGTTGTATTGTCTAGTGCTATTAAGCCCGAATCAAAAACAGATGAGATGTCAAATGCAGAAGAGTATACACGTTCACTATTTGGATCCTGCCAAATTCCTCCCAAACTTGTTTGTGGATGATTGGTACTAAAACGGTCTCCTGTATAATAACTTCCTCTTGGAGTGCTTGCTTCTGGCCACCCATAATTGAATGATCCTGCTCCCGAGGTAGTTATACCGCCGCAACTTCCATTGTTTTCAAAATTATAAGTACTAGATGAAGAGTCATAGCAAAAACGAATAATGTCACCTGCTACACTGCCATAATGCAATTGAGCAGTGCTTCCGACTATTGGTTTACCATGTCCATTTCCATACTTGTCTGCAGACAAGTCTCTCAATCCAACGACCAAGTCCAAGCCATCAAATTCAATATCTGAAATAATCATGTGCCCATTATCATTAAAGTCATCATTGAAATCTTCAGTCCAACGTATAAAAAATGGAGTAGGAGGGCTAGGCCCATTTCTTTGTATATTCTCTTCTAATTCTAAAGTCCATATTCCTGTACTTGGATCTAAGGAATATATATAAATGACAGCGCCTCCTTTAGCACAACAAATATTATCTCTATCTCTGCTTTGCTCAGAATCCACAGCGCCTACATATATTTTACCATTATGATACTTCATAGCAAATGGTCTAATATCATAGGCAGGGTCTCTAGGTTTGAGCGTTACATTTGAATCCGTATCTTGATCTAATGGGAATGGGAAAGAAGTTTGTACTGCTCCGGGATTATTCAAATCAATAGGATATACAGATCTATCTTCTAGATTCATTACAAACAAAGTGTCGTAGTTAGCGGAAATATCCATATCACCCAGACTGGTTCTTCCAACAGCATTCCACGCATCCACATCATTATACCAACATTGAAAATTAGTAGATGCACCACCAGATACAGGGCAAAGATCGGTCTCTGCATAATCGTGAGGATTGATACCTGCGGTATTCGCACCATATATCGCATTGAGGTCAGCCACCACGACGGGTGCATTGTTCAAATCCAAATCCACTTCATATATGGCGCCCGTACCACTAGGTCCAAATCCTGCATGTCTTTTCATGTAAGCAGCGACGTAAGCCTTATTAGTGATAGGGTTTATAGATAAACCATATGTCGATCCTATTTCTTCGTGTGTTGCGTATTGAATAATGTTAGTTACTGCATCAACATTTGGATCGTTAATTTCATTTATGGGCACACCAATCAATGCCTCAATATCTTTATTAGCTCCTTGGTATCCAGCAAAACTATAACAAGAGGTGATAATAAGAGGAGTGAAATTTTTTATAGCTAAGCCATAGCTTAGCATTGCGTTCTCTTGAGCAAATTGCACATTCGAGCCATTATCTATTCCCGATATAGCTGGATTATAGATATTAGATTGGGCTGCACTCAACTTTACTTCTATTCTGTAGTCTGTATTTGAAGCTAAGCCGCAGATTTGCCAATCTCCTAGATTGTCCGTAAAAGCATTACCAACAAGAATATTGTTGCAATCAAAAATTTCGATTTCGATGTTGGCTATACCAGGTTCAGAGTTGTTTTCTCCATCAAGATTTTGATCTTGAAAGATATTACCATCTATACATCCAGTTTGCATAGTGGATATAGATTCAACCAATTGACTTGGAGTCGCTAAATGATGGGTACTGTTTCCATACTTTTCCGAAGAAGTAAAGGCAATAAAAATAAGAGGCACCATCAAGGCACAAAGGCTTTTTATGTAGATATTAAAATTCAATATTATTTGTTTTTCAATGGGCTTACATTACGTTTTATTGTAATGTCAAAATTAATGCCATATTAGGAGTGGAAACTCTTTGTTAGTAACTAGAAATGAATAATTATACAATCTTTAAGGCCTTACAGTCCTAAGATTTTGATACTATACATAAAACGATCGACTTTATGGACACCTTGTATTGTAAATGTAAGGATCGGTCTTGATTTATTTAGATTAATTAATCGCATGCCTAAAATATCGTCATCTCCAATTATTTCACTTTGTGCTGCGCGATCTAGATTTTTTGAGGCGTCAAAGAGAGCATCTAGATTCGCCGAAATATTGTTTTCTATATCTATAATATCTAAGTCTGTATCAATCTCAGCGAGTACAAAAAGTATTTCTTCTTTTTCAAATAGACTTTTGTCAAGATCATAACTTGATTTCCGATTTTCACTATCAAGTATAAAATATTCTGAGAATAAGGGAGAATTAGTCTCCTTAGGTAAAGGATACTCGTAGATCAATAATAAGATTTCATCATTATTACTAGAAAGCCTACTTAGGTCTTCGCTTAGATTTTCACCTATGATTTCAATCATAGGTGTCTTCGTGGAAGTTACATCTTCGAGTGCAGCCCTATTAGATGTCTTTCTGCCGCAAGAAAATGCCAAGCACAGAAGAAATAGCGAAATTATTTTAGCAACCAATTCTATTTTTATTAAATTTAGAGATGCAATATGTAAAATTATTTTCTCTTGTTCTATTATCTTTTATGTTTCTTCAGAGCTCAGCTCAGGAGCAAGTTTCCGTTAGCATTGATTTTGGAAATACACTTTCAGACCTTCCGTGGAATAATGTAAGCAATGCTAGGACAGGTGAATTGTTCAATCTTATAGATAGT
>CAYZUW010000006.1:14678-29720 GCA_964481325.1 uncultured Saprospiraceae bacterium | reverse complement strand
AGTGTAACCTATTTTTTAGCTAAAGTAATTGATAAAGTAGAGATGCAAAATTGGCCAAGGGTGCATACGCTCTCACAGTCTATATTTAGAAAATATGTTTCCCAACACCTTCATCTTCCATATAAGCTTTCAGACAAAAGTTGGTTTAATGCAGAATATTCTTCGAAAGTAACTATTAGAAAAATCGCTTAGTTATCCATTTGGCCAATGTATTTTCAATAAATATTGTTTCTTTTTATGGAATCCATAATTTAAAGACGTCTTATTAGGTACAAGACGAAAATATGAAAGAGGATTTCTTACATTTTGTATGGCAGACAAAGAGGTTTGACCTAGCTTCCCTCCATTCTACAGAAGGAGATAAAATAGAGATTATATCATTTGGAATACATAATCATGATGCAGGGCCTGACTTCCTGAATGGACGAATACGGATAGGAGGCACCGAATGGGCTGGCAATATCGAGATGCATCTAAAGGCATCGCAGTGGTATGCGCATAATCATCAGGTGGACAAAGCCTATGACAATGTCATCCTGCACGTCGTGCTAGAGGAGGACAAACCCGTACTGCGCAATAATGGTAGTAGGATACCTTGCCTAGAAATGAAGCAACGCATCCATCCAGACCTGACCCATCGCTACCTAGACCTGATAGAGAACAATAAAAAAATACCCTGCTATACGCAATTTGCTCAGGTCCCAGAGTACGTGACGGGTATGTTTTTGGACAGGGTACTGCTGGAGCGCTTGGAGAAAAAGACCAGCTTCATCTTGGCGGAACTGGCACGCAATGAACAAGACTGGAATGCAGTCTGCTATAAATATATTGGTCGTTGTTTTGGGCTGAGTGTCAATACGGATGCTTTCGAGATGCTCTGTCATAGTCTGGACTGGAAGATACTGTCCAAACACAAAGATAATCTTCTACAAATAGAAGCGCTCTTCTATGGTCAAGCGGGGATGCTAGAGAAAGACTTCACAGACCCCTACCCTAATACTTTGAAAAAGGAATATCAGTTTTTGCAGGGCAAGTATGGCTTAGCGGCTATCCCTAGTCAGGCATGGAAGTTTATGCGGATGCGCCCTTTCAATCTGCCAACGGTACGCATAGCGCAGTTTGCTTTCTTCATCTTCAAGACGGAATTTTTATTTTCCAAACTTCTCGCCGCCGCCAATGCAAAAGAGCTGCGACAAATCTTCAGCTTACACCTAGACAATTACTGGAAGACCCACTATGTGTTCGACAAAGAGAGCAAGCCTAGCCGCAAGGCCTTGGGCAAGTCTATGATTGACCTCATCCTCATCAACGGCGTGGTGCCTCTCCTTTTTGCCTATGGCATTTCTATCGGGGAGGAGGCGCATAAGGAAAGGGCTTTGCACATCCTAGAGAGTTTGTCTGCAGAGAAGAATAGGGTTACTAAGTTTTGGTCGGAGCTAGATATGAAGGCTGCTAATGCTGCGGAGAGTCAGGCTTTGCTGCAGCTCAAGAAGCATTTTTGTGATCGAAAGCAGTGTCTGAGGTGCGCAGTAGGAAATCATGTACTTAAAAAGAATTATGAAGTATGAATTATGAGTGATGAATTCAGCCCTGACCTTACTTGAATTAAAATCTGTTGATGGTTTACTTCCCATTTTTGATGCCCAATTGTTAACTTATATGAAGCTACTTCAAAGCCCAAAAGGCTTACTCATCAATTTCAATTGCGAAAACATTGTGAGTCAAGGCAGAAAGTCAATGGTGAATGAAATTTTTGCGGGGATGGATTGATTGCACACTAGAACAGCTTCGATGCCTTCGTTGGTTAATTTTTGAACACGACAGAAAAGAAACTCCACAAAGAAGTTTTACTTAAACATACCAGCCTCCGCCAAAGCAATACTCTCCGGCTTACCCACATCAAACCAAGCATCCGCCTCATGCGGAAAAGCATACACATCCGACGTACGCGCCGCCTTGAGATACACATCAATGATAGAAAAAACATCCACCTCCGGAAAAAAATCAAAAAGCGAAGCATCCACAATATGCACCCCACTAAACCCATAATTAGCAACCATGAGCGTCGTGATACGACTCAACTTAGTCTCCCCAGTAGAAATATTCGTCCAACCCGTCAGCTGCATCGATTCCTCCTCAAACATAAGATAGCGAGAAGTCTTGCGCGTACGTACCGCCAAAGTAGCGACCCGTTTAGAAGAACGATGCGCCTCCATCATCTCCCCCAGATCTAGGTCCGTGAGGATATCCACGTTATGCACCAACAAAGGCTCCGAAGTATCGATGAAAGACATCGCCTGCTTTATCGCCCCACCCGTATCGAGCAGCTGCTCCGTCTCATCCGAGATGCGAATATCAAGATCAAAATTATCATGCGCTCGAAGATAATCTTTGATCTGCTGCGCAAAGTGATGCACATTGACGACGACCTTCGTGAAGCCCGCTTTTTTGAGCTTTTCTAGGTTCCAAGCAATCAATGGCTTTCCACTTACTTCTACTAATGCTTTTGGGGTATTCTCTGTGAGGTGCTTCAATCTGGTACCGAGACCAGCGCACAAGAGTAAGGCTTGCATATATGTTATTTAACCGCTGTTATTATTACTTTTGCATCAATGATACAAAATTTTTTAGCAAGAATCCTATTTATGCCCTTCTCCATTCTGTATGGCCTAGGCGTAGAGATTCGCAACTTTCTGTATAAGAAAAAGCTGCTCAAGGGAGTATCATTTGACATCCCTATTATCTCAGTAGGAAACCTCGCCGTCGGAGGGGCAGGCAAGACGCCTCACATCGAATACCTCATTATGCTGCTCAAGCCCTACATCGACATCGCTACTGTCAGCAGAGGATACAAACGAAAGACCAAAGGATACCTAGAAGTACAAGCAGGGCACAATGCAGAGCAGGTAGGAGACGAGCCTCTACAATACAAGCGAAAGTATCGAGACATCCTCGTCAGCGTTGCAGAGAACAGAACCTTTGCCATTCCTCAACTCATGATGGCCAATGCAGATCTAAAAGCCGTACTTCTAGACGATGCCTACCAGCACCTCGCGATACAACCAGGACTGAATATCCTGCTGACAGAACACGACTATTTATTCACGCGAGATTTTTTGCTGCCTGTAGGGAGGTTGAGAGAATGGAAGTCAGGCTACAAACGCGCAGACATCATCATCGTGTCCAAGTGTCCACCCGTCATGACAGATGAGGCCAAGCAAGCAATCACCAAAGAAATAGCGCCACTATCTTATCAAAAAATATTCTACTCTTATTATCAATACGCCAATCCATATTTTCTATTTAATGGAGCGCAGCGTATCGTGTTGACAAAAGACACAGACGTACTATTGATATGTGCCATCGCCAAGACAGACTACTTGACGACCTACCTGGAAAGCAAAGTGGGCTTTATGAAGTCATTAGAATACGAAGACCATAAATACTTCTCTGACTTTGACATGACCAATTTGAAAAGGCACTATGAGGCCATGGAAGGCCAAAAGAAAATCATCTTGACGACCGAAAAAGACGCGATGCGATTAGAGCTGCACCGCAAATTTTTGATTGACAATAAAATGCCCATCTTTGTGCTGCCTATACAGGTAGCCTTTCACTTTGAGGAAGGCAAAACATTTGATGCAGAAATAAAACAATTTTTACTAGACTTTAAAGTGTGAAGTTTAAGATAGGTCTCATACTACGTATTATATATATGACCGTCAAGGTTACCGTCTGGATTACCTTTGGCATATTCTATAAAAGGCAGACGCGTACAGACGCGCATCACTTCAAGACGCCAGCACCCTGCATCATCGTCGGCAATCATCCCAATACTCTTATCGATGTGCTCATCATAGCCAAAGAGAAGAAAGCCTTCGTGTATTTTCTAGCCAATGCCAGTATGTATAGCACCAAAATATCCAACTGGATACTGAGCAGACTCTACGCCATCAAAATAGAACGCCCAAAAGACGTGGGAGGAAGGCGTATTGACAACGCAGAAAGCTTCAAGCGAAGCGCTGACTTTCTCACTCGATACGGCACCTTGTTTATCGCCGCAGAAGGCTCCTCCAAACTAGAACGCCGTTTGCGCAAACTCAAAACGGGTACCGCTCGCATCGCGCTAGACACTATGCAACGCAACGATTGGACGCTACCGCTCAAAATACTTACTTGTGGCATCACCTATGAAAAACCAAAGCTGGCAGGATACGACATGCATTTTAATTTTGGGGCACCTATCGACGTACTAGAGTACAAAGCACTGTACGAACAAGACACCGTCAAGGCAGTCAAAAAACTGACCCGAGACATACAGGACAAAATGCAGTCCCTCCTACTCCACACCGAACCAGAAGACGACGACATAGACAAAACCGTGCAGATATTAGAGCATATCCACAAAAATGAATTTGGCAATACACACGATGCCCAGTTTCTACTCTCCAAAAAATGGATCGCTAAACTGCTCGACCTCAAAACCAATAAGCGCGAAACATACGACACTATGTATAAACAGATACAAGACTACTGCGATACGCTAAAAACAAATGGCTTGACAGATAGAGCCGTCCAAGAACGAGGAAACTTTTTTGTGCAAGCAATCCTAAGACTGTTTGGATTCCTCCCTGCAGTATGGGGTTGGCTCAATAACCTCATCGCCTTTCATCTGCCCGATTTCATCATGCGCAAAACAGGATTGTATCCTGGCTACACCGCTAGCGCCAAATTACTCTTGACCGTATGGATATTTCCATGGCTCTATTGGCTACAATACAGATTAGTGGGCAAGCTGGATCTAGGAACATGGGTGCCTCTTATATATATAGTGTCTACGATTATCCTAGGCTTTTTTGCAATGTGGTACTTTCGGACGCGCAAGAACCATCTCAGTAGATGGCGCCTCGACAGGCTCAAAAGCAGTAATCCAGCATTATATCAAGACATCAAACAGCAACGAAAAGCTATTATAGACCCCATTTTCAAAAACTTAAGCAGTTAATCTAGTGCTCACTACCCTCCTCATCATCGGATTTAGCGCCTGTACCTTGGTACAAATGGTCTATTGGTGGGGATTGTTCTCAAAACTTGCATTTTACAAAAACCCATCTGAGGAGGCCCAAAACCCAGTAAATACAGGGGATACAGTGCAAAAACCCGTCTCCATTATCATCTGCGCGCGCAACGAAGCCGATAATTTGGCCAAATTCCTCCCCCGTATCCTAAGCCAAAACTACCGTTTATATGAAGTAATAGTAGTCAACGATAACTCAAACGACACAACCGAGCAAGTACTCATACAACATACTATAAATTGTCCCTATCTTCGCATTATCAATATTCATAATAAGTATGAGTTTGATAGTCAGATTGGAAAGAAGAAAGTTTTAGCAGAAGGAATCGACGCAGCCAGGCACAATGTTCTTTTACTTACGGATGCAGATTGCGAAGTCGCCAGTAAAGACTGGCTCAGAAAAATGCAAGGATCATTGCAAGGAGACAAACAGATAGTTCTAGGTTACTCTCCTTACATTAGATATCCTGGATGTCTTAATCTATTTATTAGATTCGAGGCCGTATATACAGCTGTTCAGTATTTTTCATTCGCATTAGCCAAGATGCCCTATATGGGGGTCGGCCGAAATCTCGCATACCATAAGCACCTGTACGAACTAGCAGGTGGCTTCAAGAAGCACGAACATATTGCCTCCGGCGACGACGATTTATTTATCAATCAAGTGAGTACGCAGAAGAACGTTACCATAAACATTGATTCAGATTCCTTTGTATTTTCTGAGCCCAAGCGAAGTTGGAAAGCCTACTTTCGCCAAAAAGCTCGCCACATGACTACAGGTAGGGAGTACCAAACAAAGCATATTTTACTGCTTGGTTTACTTTCAGCCACACACTTTGGACACTATTTATTAGGAGGACTGATACTGATGGCGCAGGAAAGCGCAAACGTTGTAATCATTATGTACACACTCAGAATGATTTCATTGATAATCTTGTATGGCAAAATTCTCAAAAAATTGAGAGACCCATCTATGCTTATCTGGATTCCAATATTGGATGCAGCTTTTGTACTATTCTACGTCGTGTTTGCACCTTTTTTAATAACAGGAAAACGAAATCAATGGACGTAAAAGCAGTTAAACCGAGCAAGAAGACACCAACTAAACCAGAGGAAAATAACTTATCCGTAAGAGGTAAAGAAGACTACTCATTTGTACTCAAAGCCATCGACGGTGACCAGAAAGCGTATGCCACGCTGATGGATAGATATAGAAACTCAGTGTACCACATGATGTATAAGATGGTCGGTAATCGAGAAGATTCAGATGACCTTACCTTGGAAGCATTTGGTAAAGCATTCAACAAGCTACCATCTTATGCTCCTAGATATGCATTCAGTACCTGGTTGTTCAAGATCGCTATCAACAATTGTATTGACCATATCAGAAAGAAGCGTCTCAAGTTTTTGTCTATCGACGACCCGATTGAGCACAACAGTGTCAACGACTTTTCAAACAACCTCAAGGCCAACATCCTTGACCCAGAGGACACTTTGATCAGAAGACAACGCGTCAAGTTGATGCGTGACGTACTCGGCGAGTTGAGCCTCAAGTATCGATTGATGATAGAGCTTAGATTTTTTGAAGAGCTGAGCTACGACGAGATAGCCAAGGAGCTAGACATTCCATTAGGAACCGTAAAAGCGCAACTCTTCAGAGCAAAAGAAATTTTGTACAATATATTACAGAAGCCAGGTGCTGCTGCCTACTTAGATACGACGAGCAGATACGACGGCAAGCGCAGAAACAAATCAAAAGTAAATTCAGAATTGACGACCGCAAAGGCGTCTTAAAAACCATATCAACTTATTATACCCTACACTAAAGGCGATTCATTTATATGAGTCGCCTTTTTTATTTTCAGGATAATTTGGGCGTGCCTCCGCCTTCACCGCCCTCGCTACAAAGCCACCCGCCGTTCCCTCGGAGTCGCGTCATCCAGGGGTGCCCTCCGCTCCCGTCCCACTGTTCCGTACCTCCACAGTGTGACCAGCTCCTTCCAGTCGCTGCCCTTCCTACCGCTCACGCATGGGCAAATTCCTTAATCGAGATTGAAATATAAGTTACCAAATTTCAGTTATACAGAAAGGTATTCCTCCGATGTACTCCCTTGTTTTGAGATGTATATTATACTAATCTAGCGCTGGAGAAATTAGCTAATGCTTGCCCTGATATATCGGAAGCTTCTAAGCTATGCAGCTGAGTACAAGGCACCTAAGAAAAGTATGATGACTTGTACTCGGTAGAAAATTACTGTGGTTGCCTTTGGTGGTTACGAACACGGGAGCATAGCAAGGCACTAAAGAATATATAGATAATTAAAGATATTTTCACCCCCATGTAACTTCCTAGAGACTTATTACACTATAATATTAGTACATCTTAAGTTGAACCAATTTTTTTGAATGGCAAACACCAAACAAGAACGCTTTCTCGAACTCTACCAGCCTGCTCATGCACCTTTTGAGCGGTTCTGTCGAGCGCGTGCCTTTGGTGACATTCCATACGAAGACTTGATCAATGAGACCTTATTGGTAGCCTACCGCAAAATAGATACCCTTCAAAATGAAAAATCCTTTCTAAGTTTTCTCATTGGAATTGCGATTAGGATTTTATCTAATGAAAAGAGAAAAAAAAGACCACAGTCGGGCGTAGAGGAATATATTTTTAACAATCACCCTAGTCCTTCTCGCGCAATAGATAAAAAATTTGAAATAGAAATGCTACATAAGGCACTTTCGTATTTACCAGAATTACAACGAGAAGCCCTGATCCTATTTGAGATAACAGGATACTCCATAAAGGAAATAATGGAGATACAAAAAAGTGGCTCCTCAGCTGTAAAACAAAGACTAGCAAGAGGAAGGAAAGAACTAGCGACAAGAATTACTAAATTGATGGAAATCAAAGGATACAATCCTAAAGTGACGCACAACACATAATGAAAGAAGAAGAAAAGTACATACAGACGCTATTTGAAGCCGCTCGAAAGGAAGAGCCAAAGCTTTCTTTCGAAGAAGTATCGGAGACACTTGCCACTTCACTAAGCCCAGGTATGGGTGCAGTAATGAAAGGATGGTTTTTCAAGAACATTTACTTGAACTCTATTATTGTATTGGTATCTTTTGCGGCATTATCATTCATGGTATTTGGCGACCATCAACCTGAAAACAAATTGAATTTTGCTTTAGCTACCTCAGAAAATAATGCAGTTATACCTATTGAAAAAGAGTCCCCTAGAAGCAAAGAAGAAAAGCTACCAAATCAGCAAGAAGAAAAAATAGCAGTCCTTGCACCGAATAAAATAAAAAGGAAAAACAACTCTGTTAAAGCAACAAACAATACAAAGCCAACAATAAAACCAGCGCCAGCAAAACAAGAAATCGTCAGCAACCTAAGCACAAAAGTTTACACTCCTCCTACTGAAAAAGCAAATGCAAAATCAGTTCAAGAAGAACCAAAAACAACTATTACAGAATCAAATACGAAAGAAATAAAGAAAGAATTAAAAGAAGAAACAAAAATAGCTGCACAGCCTAAAACACAAGAGGGATCAAAAATAGCAGAAGTACCAGAACGAACAGCAACAAGTTCTAACAGCAATGATATCCGTTCTGAATCAGAAGTCATTCTAGAAACTGCTTTGAACGAAAGTGAATTCAAAGAGGACTTGTTTGTCATAAATGCCGAAGGAGAACTTGCGCAATTACTTATACTATCCAATGGCAAGTTCAATAATTTAGTTGATATCAATTTTGCAAATAAAAAAGCCATTGTCTTAAAGCATGCTTATGATGGAAGTTTCAATCTTCTTAATGACGACTACGTCAACGTAGTAGAATTTAACGTGAAACGTAAAACTGCAGTCTTGAAATTCACATACAATTCTGTCAATGTTCAAATTGATTTGGAAAAGAACGATGACATATGGGTAACGACAAATATTATCAGGAACGACAATCAAGAAGATCATCTTGCCAAAGAAGAATTAATTCAGCTTGCCCTTGACCATAATAAGATGAAGAATATAGTAGAACAAGACAATGATAAAAATTATAAGGAATTTCTAATCATAGGAAATGATTTTTTATCGAAGAAAATAAATGTTGAATTTTATAATGAGCCAATAGAAGTTGTTCTCCAAAAAAGCAATCATAAATATAATCGAAGAGCAGTTTACGCAGAAATTAAAAAATTCCAAGTAAAGAAAAAACGAGCAAGCCTTGAATTTTCCTACAAGGGGCAAAGAAATCAAATAAACTACCGTAAAAAGAACGGTGAGTGGTATGTTCATTCTTTTAAAACCCTGTAAGTGATTTAGACATCTTAGTGTTAGAGCAAAGTATTCAATTATAAGACAGATATCTAAAAGTATAGTTTGTCAATGTTATAAATAAAAAGACGATTTACTTGTGTACAAGTAAATCGTCTTTTTATTTATTCTGCTAAGAATTTATTTGCTATCACTTTTTATTTTCCTCAGCAGTCTCTTCATTTTTTATATTCGTACCCCCTGCACCATTATTACAACCATCGATGAAAGCTTCAAACTCAGCGCCGACCTGCACCTCAAAGGGAGCGTTCAATTCGACAAAAGTTGTCGCGTCGTAGTCTACTTTTGCAGTAGATTCTATAAGTGTATTTAAGGTCGTCTGGATATAATTGCTAGACTCGTAATCGGATATACCATTTTCTACTAGCAGTAAACCATTGGCATTTGTCAGGTTAGTAAGACATGGTACACTAGAGGTAACAGTAGTGGTGGTCACGCACCATGAGTTGAGTGTCCCCGTATCTTGGCCTGCGTTATCTGATACCGTGATCGTCCACACACCACTAGGATCAATACCATCGAATACAGTGAGAGAACTGAATGGTATCACATCTCCACTGATGGCGGTTGAAGTATTGCAGGTCGTTTCTGCAACTACGCTTGCTTCATCATCAAACGTACAATCGATATCAGGTTGACCACAACCAAATGCAGAGGCGGGCACACCAGGTCGATCCAATATCACAGCGCTTACCCCTCCGTGCTCTATAGTAATAATCAAATCTCCTACAAAGGTATGACTTATGTCTATATCAATATCGACATCTGTTGTATTGGTAGTAGTGGGCACTGTCAAGGTACTACTCACACCCACTGCGTCATCATCTGGTATAGCGACTGCTGGAGAATCGCAAACTGAATTGGTAACACAGCTATTAATAGTGATAGGATAAGTCTGTGTGATCATATCCGTACCGATAGCATTGGTAACGGTCAAGGTGGCCGTTAAAGTCCCTGTCGTGCTAACATTCACCACTGGGTTTTGATCCGTCGAACTCGTAGGGGATACGCCTGCTCCACTAAATACCCAAGACCATGAAGTAGGAGAGCCAAGAGAGTTATCTAGCATGTCAATATCATCCGCACCGCAAAAAGTAAAAGAGCTGCTATCTGCTGGATTGAATAATGCGGTAGGCACTATGGGTGTGGTGCAATCATTTCCATCCATTGTCATTGCTCCTGTACTAAGCGGATCTAGCCATGGCGCCAACTGTTCTGTATTTGTTGCACTGTTTTGATCCCAAGAATGAAATATTTTTCCGTATTGGTCAGGTAGTCCATTGTTTGTAGATCCTGCACAAGCAGCACCTCCTCCCTGCAATTGACCGATGATTCTACCATTACTCATATCATAAAGTGGAGAACCTGATGAACCAGGCTCTGTAGTTCCATTGTCCCAATTTAACACTTCCCAGTGCGTATCGGTCGTATTATTACTAAAATTGCCAGATACAACTGCAGCGTTCTCTATACTAATCTTTTTAACATCGCCACTCGGATGATGTATGCCCGCTGCCCCTACAGAGGCAACATCCGTTCTATCCCAACCAGAATAATAGACATCATAAAAATCTAAAGGGTTACTTGTCAACTCTAATAAACAAAAATCTGAATCTACCGCCTTGGCGATGACAGTAGCTCCTTGCACTGTCTCATTGGTAGGCCCATCCGTCGTCGGAGTACCTGGGCAAGCTGGAGTAGGACTATCATAGTTAAACAAGAATATATCATTCAACACATCTCCTACCGCATCGTTGGCAAAACAATGATTGGCAGTCAGAAAATAAGAACGACAATCATCTCCAGTATTATTGATCAAAGACCCCGTACAGAATCTAGCATTATTTGCTGTCATGATAAGTCCAACCGACTTGATTTGATCGAGCCAATTGTTTCCAATCGCGCAATCTACATCATAATTACACACTCCTGAATCTTGGAATGCTTTTAACATATCGTTCACTTCATTTCGGATAGATCTATATCCATGTACCACTCCGCTCAGCTCTATGACACCTTGCCCTTTCTCTGCGGCTGGTTCAAAGTACTCTATGATACAAGATTCCCCTTTCACAAATCCAGTAGCAAAAGCGCCGTTGCTTTTTTCATTCTTATCCGTGAAAGGACCTATTACTTCTTTCTTTGAGGTACTGTATACAAACATCATCCCTCCCTTCGGCAAATCAAACTTGTTATAGTTTATATTTATAGTTTGTGCCTCCGCTGCATTGATTTGCAATCTCCATATTCTATCTCCATTAGGAAGGCTGGTCCAGAGTCCAGCGTTATCTAGAGTAAGATTCACCTCATGATGTTTCCCAAAACGAAATGGTTTATTCTCCGCCTGATCTCTCAAGTCCTCCGCTATAATTTTTTGATAATCTAAGGCTGGCATCTCTACTTGTGGAACTACTTTTATTCTCTTTTGATCGAAAGAAGGAGGAGTAGCTTTTGTGAAGACCACTTGAGAATGGAGGTGGGCACTAAACCCAGCTATCAACAAAGAGATAAATAGGGGGATAAAAATTTTCGAGTAATGCATATATACCTTATGGGTTTTTGTATTTATTTCGCTCCACTAGAGAACATCGTCACCAATATAGAGTTTTGAGTCCAATTTTTATTCATTCTAAAATGTAGTAGAATAAATATGTCAACATATAAGTGAAAATAGTTAGATTTTGGTAGCTAAACTACATTTATTCAGCAATTTAAAGAATAAGACTATAGTTCGTTGTGAAGAGATTTAAGTATATTATAAAGGAATAATGAAATTTCATTTACATGACATGCAGCGTTTCCTACACTAATAGAATTACACAAGTAAGGCCTTTAAGTTTATTCCAAAACACTTAAAAAAGAAATATAATATGAAGAAATTAAGCCTATTAGTACTGCTATTTTTAGCATTATTTGGATGCCGGAATGATATAGATGAAATGAATGGTGGATCTTCCACAGTTGAACCACCTATAATTATCCAAGACTATGACCCTGATAGTGAATTAGTAACAGGTACTGTATTCGGTAGAGTCTTTGACGAACAAGAGAACCCAATCGAAAATGCCTTAATAAAGTACGATGGACAAAATTATACCACCGACGAAGAAGGAAGATTCTTTATTGAAGAGGAAACCCTAGACAAACAAGGTACATTCCTCACAGTTGAAGCAGATGGATTCTTCATAGGCTCCAGAAGATTCAATCCTCAGGATAACTCTGTAAACTATGTTTATGTCCAACTACTAGCGCTCAATGAAATAGGAACTTTTGATGCCGCCGATGGTGCAGAACTAGAAGGAAGTGATGGCTTAGGCATTACTTTTCCACCTAACAGCATCCAATCCGCCTCAGGAGCACTATACAATGGACAAGTATCAGTAGCCGCCAAATGGTTAGATCCTACTGCAGACAATATAGGTGAAATCATGCCTGGCAATCTCCTTGGATTAAATTCCCAAATCGAAGAAGTAGCACTGATTAGCTACGGCATGGCCGCAGTAGAATTGTTTGGAGATAATGGAGAAAAGCTAAACATAGCTGAAGGGCAAACAGCTACTCTATCCTTTCCAGTACCACAAGAGATATTGAATACTGCACCAGCCACTATCCCACTTTGGTCCTTTGAAGAGGAGCAGTTTGGAATTTGGGCAGAAGAAGGAAGCGCTACTTTAATAAATGGAATGTATGTCGGTGAAGTGAGTCACTTTTCATTTTGGAATTGTGATGTGCCTTTTCCATTGGTATTTATAGAAGGGCAGCTTACTACAGAAGATGGTACCCCATTGGCAAATACTTCGATAAGAATTACTCCTGGTAATCAATCATATGGGAGATGGGGGTACACTGATAATGATGGATACTTTGCAGGTAAAATGCCAAAAGGAGAAGACCTTGTTTTATCTGTAGGATACGCAGGAGAAACCTGCCTATTCAGCGATATAAATCTAGGCTCTTTCGATATAGATACCAATCTAGGTCAAATAAACCTTGAAGAAACAGGAGCAGCATTTACTATCCAAGGGACGGTTATTGATTGTGACAACAATCCTGTAAATAATGGATTAGTAAGAGTGCAAGTAGGAAATACTAGAACTGAATATTATCTTGATAACGAAAGTTCCTTTGATGCAGGCATACTTAATTGCAATAACGAAACTGTGGTAAGTATAACTGTAGTTGATTTGAACAATCTTGAAGAAGGAATAGAGATTGAATTACCCATTACCCAAGAAGTTGATTTCGGAACTGTCATGGCTTGTGGAACACAACTAACAGAATTTTTCACCCTTAATGTTGGTGGCAAAACGGCAACTATTGTTGATAACCTTGAAGCAAGATTCGAATTACCAGAAACCTCAGAATATCCTTTTATGTCAATCGGAAGAGGTGGTCAAGATTCGACAAACATTGACTTTGTTTATGGGCTTGACATTACATTACAATCAGGTGTTGAAGGCACATATGATAAGGAAAATATAGACTTTCTAAGCATCTCTACCTTCGCCCCCTTCTTTAATGCAACTAGACAATTATGGTGTCAAGGAGATTGCCAAGCCTTAAGCTCATTTCAAATAACAATTACTGAAAACGGCGGGGTTGATGGCTACTTCGGAGGAGAATTTAATGGAGAAGGAGTTTTTTCAGATGCCGCAGGAAACACCACTACATCACAATTTAACGGCATTTTCAGAGTTCCAATTAATTAATATTGAATAAAGTAATAGACATACAAATCATCAAAGGCTGTAAAGCGCAAGATCAACTCTCTCAAAAAGAGTTGGTCTTGCGCTATTCGCCTATGCTATTAGCTGTAAGCATGCGCTATACTAGCGACATGCCAGCGGCTAAGGATGTCTTGCAGGATAGTTTAGTCAAGATATTAAAAAGTATAAAGCAATATGAAGATACGGGCTCATTCAAAGCATGGATGAAACGCATCGTAATCAACACCGCCCTAAAAAGTAAATCAAGAAAAAGATTTCAATTTGAATACAGCGGTTTAGAAAATATACCTGAGCAAGAAATGGCTCCTGAAGCCTATGCTAAACTATCCGCTGCAGACTTAATGAAACTAATCAACACCCTTCCTGATGGATTTCGAGAAATTTTTAATCTCGCTGCCATTGAAGGATACTCCCATGTAGAAATTTCAAAATTATTAGACATCGCACCTTCAACCTCTAGATCGCAATTGGCTAGGGCAAGAAAAATACTACAATCAAAATTGGTGCAACTTGAAAAAATGCAAATGTAATGAAGAAGAATAAATTTGACATACACGCCAAAAATCTTCTTGAAGATCATGAAGAATTTATCAATTCAGAGGCACTCTGGGATGATGTACAGGCGGAGCTATATCCAGAACGCAAGAAAAGATTTGCTTGGATATGGTTTAGCGCATCAAGCATACTAGCGCTTATTTTATTCGCAGGATATATGTCCTACGTAGGAGGTACGAATGATACGCTTGATGCCGCACCAGAAAATACTATCGAGACTGCTGCAAAGGTTAAGAATGAAATTGCCACTAAAGACATAAACATAGAGGAAGCAGCTACCTCAGCTATCAATGAGCCGAAGCAAACAGCAGAGGCTACAAACAGTACTATATCTCAAAGTAATACAGAA
>CAYZUW010000006.1:0-14578 GCA_964481325.1 uncultured Saprospiraceae bacterium | reverse complement strand
GCCGAAGCAAACAGCAGAGGCTACAAACAGTACTATATCTCAAAGTAATACAGAAAAGAATAACAAGAAATCAAGCATAGTAAAAGACGAGAAATTACCTCTTAAAAAAATAACTACAAGTTCAACAATATATTCAAAGACTAAAATCGAAAAGACACCTCCCACAAAGGATGCCTTAACACCTACTCTTACTCCTAGAAAAGAATCAGAAAAGAGTAACCTTCAAAAATCAACCCCTAGTGTTACCAATAGTAGCACATCAGAAATATTAGCTAAAACGGTAACGAAAGAAACTGAACATAGCGAGACAGAAATAAATAACAACACACCAAAAGTAATAGCAGAAACAAATCTCGAAGAAATAGAATCACAAGATGCGGAACAAACAATAGCGCCAACAGAAGAGCATCCCAAAACAATCACAATAGTAGAAGAAAATGAAGATGCTGCGGAGTCCGCTGAAGACATAAGTAGAAAATTGAAAAGAAATTTTTCTGTAGGAGTAGGTTTTAGAGCAGGCATTTCTAACTCATTAACCACCCTCATGGCTATAGATGATGACGCTGCAGCATTACGAACACTCCGAAGCGAATCAGAAACTAATCTAGAAACAATCGATCTAGGCATAGATCTCTTAATAAAGCACAAGTCTGGACTATACTTAAGTACTGGTGTGGACTATCTCAGAGCGGCAAGAAAACTAGAATACAATTCTACTCAGTCTTTTACAGATTCTATTCCAGGAATTGCAAGAATAATAGTCCACCCTATTACCATGGACAGCACCTTTGTGGAGGGTATTATTGCTCGTGATTCAACGCTTACTAGAAACAAAGAAACCTTCAATAATTTGCACTTAATCAATATCCCACTTCAATTAGGGCTGAGTCTAAGACATGAACAGTGGAGTTTTGGTATTCAAGGAGGGGCACTCTTCAATGTACTCGTAAATCGAAATGGAGAAATCTTCGAAGACGAGGATACTTTCTATGATCTAGACACAGATGAAAACAACTGGTTCAGAGATAATCTTGGGGTCAGTTTTCAAGGCACTGTATTGATAGGCTACAACTTCACTGAAAGCTTCCAAATCGTAGGTGGCCCTAGTTTTAGAAGTACACTGACAGTTAGTGAGGCCATAAATCCGGTGCAACAATCCCAAACTGGAATTGGTTTGCAAGTTGCAGCTAGATATTGGTGGTGATGAGTAATAAATTGAGAAAATTAGATGGTTCATAAAAAGAATAGGATTCTAAACGCAAGAGGATGAATCCTTGTCTTACTATGACGTCAGCTAGGCAGGCTTGAGGGACGATACAACATTATGATGGATAAAAAGAAGGAAACCAACCGAAAAACAGAAACCATTTTTGAGTACTGAAAGCCTGTCCCGCATTTTCATCGGGGTACGGCAACATAATGTAAGAGAGGAAATCTAAATTACTTCTCGTTTTTTTTATACCTTTTCTCCTCTTCATCTCCATACCTATACCTATACCTATCAGATTCATTGCGGGGCCAACAAAAACACCAATCAAGCCAGCAATAAAAAGTTTACCCAATAGCTTTACCCCTCTTGCCTCCCCGCTAATAGTGATACCGAGATAAGTACAAATACTAAATAAAGCAATACAAACAATCATAGTCAGAACAGCAATCTTTCTCCTCCGACCTAATTCTTCAAGCGACAGCTTTTCGAGTTCCCTATTTTTTAATCCTTTTTTGAGGTAGCCTATCATGTTGTCCAATAGTTATTGAGAAGCAAAGATAGCCTTTATCCACTCATCCTACCTAGCTATTATCCAAGTATCCTTTGCAAACCCATCATCTACCTTATAATTCACAAAGTAGATCCCTTCTTCTAAGTCTTGCACATCTATGCTATTTGTTCGTTTACCTTCTAAGACCACTCTACCTGAAAGATCATAGACCCTAATTCGATCTACTATTCTACTTAAAGTAATATACTCAGACGCCGGATTAGGATATGACTCAATGTTCACTTCTATCAATTCACTAGTACTCACAGTTGGAAACTCATCAACTAAAATACTTTCGGTGGTATTGGTAATAATTGCAGGATTGAAATCAAAGAAAATATGAGCTGTATTTAAAATATTAGTTTCTAAGGCTGCATCTTCCTTTTGTTTTATGGTGTAGTTTATAAATCCATGACTGGCTGGTTCATTACTAAGGCTGTCGGGTAAATAAATTCTGTTGAAAGAAAACCTCACTGCCCTATCGTCGATCGTTACTTCTAGGTTCGGAGCATGAGAGCTATTGATTAACTCAAAAGTATTCATATCTAGATTGGAATCCATCGTATCTGTAACTACTACGTTCAATGCATAGTCATTTCCTGTATTCTGAAATCTAATGGTATATAGTAAATCGCTACCCGTTAGTACTAAGTTATCATCTCTATATGGATTTACTTGTTTATCATTTGGATCATAAGAGCATCGTAGTTCAGCCTTATACTCAAATGAAATAGGTCGTAAAGCTCCAACTGATTCAACATTTGCTGTGAAGCAATATAGTTCTCCAACCTCATCTGCACTATTTACAAGAGGAGCTGTCACTACAAAGTCGAAGTCTAAACATGACGATGGAATTAAGCCCTCAAAGTCCCAACCCACTCTATTATTCATTATATGATTTGGTTCAACTAAAAAAGAGTAATCCTCTAACCTCTCATCAATACTTAACCAAACAATACCATCAACAATAGTGGTTCCCTTATTTTTCACGCTTAGAGTGAAGGCAACTTCCTCACCACATCTAAAACGATCACTTGTAATCAATGCTGGCACATCCGTTATTTCAACTATGGGCAACATTCCATATTCAATCACTTCGAAAAAGCTCTCAGAATCAACATTGAATGAATATTCCGCCTGATTGGTCAATTCCCAATTTGGATATTGATTTGAATCATATGTAAAGCTATTAAGTCCTTGCGGAATAGCAATATATTTTCCTTCTTGCCTCAAATTTTTATAACTGGTTTCTCCATTATGAACAACAGAACCAAAAGCAGCATAATATTCTGATTCATCCTTTATTCCATTTTCGTTTTCATCATGAAAAAACTTGACTTGTACATGGGCAATGTCTTGACCTACCTCGTAGGCACCAATATCTGGATTGCTATTTGCAGGCATAGGGCGAGGCAGACCAAGAAAATCAGTATTCGAATCAGTAAAAATTCCAGCACTCAAACAAGGTGAATCTATAGAAGGCACTAACAAAAATTCATCTAAAAAATCTGGATCTTCTGTAATGATATCATGATGTAGAAATCCATTTTTTACCACACATCTTTCCAATAATACTTCATCAATTGGATCCCAACCCTCGTTTATTTCTAAATCAGAGTTATTCCAAAAGATTGAATTGCTTGCTTTAAAAGCTATATTATTAATTCTTAGAGGTCCTGAATTATAAGCAAAAGTACAGTGATTCAAGTTCAGCTCTCCCCCCTCAGGTTGAAAACTGTTATAATTAATAGTGCTGCCTATATTATGGTCGATTATACAATTTTGAAGTGTTAAAATCATTGGGTCAGAGTCTACTTCAATAGCGGCACCGCCATGTGAATTTCCTAAAAACGATATGTTATTAGTGAAAACCGAATTGCTAATAAAGCCTTTGCCAAACCCTCCAAAATTTCGGTCAAAATAGATTCCTGCTCCATCTTCCGCAGAATTCGATATAAAAGAACAATTGGTTATTTCAGTATCAAATGATGAAGAATATAATGCTCCTCCCGTTGACCATGATGATACATTCTTTGTTGAGTTATTTTCGAATGATGATGAATCTATCTTAACCACTAGATCATTATTGGTACTTATATAGACACCCCCGCCGTATGACCAACTTTCTGTAGTTGTAGTGTTATTTTTAAAAACGCAATTATTCAGCTTGATTTCTGATTGATCGAAAAAAGAACTTCTCAAATAAAGACCTCCTCCAAATGCCCAGTTAAAAGTTGTACCATGGTTGCTATCAAATATACATCCTCTTAACTCTGCACTCTCTGACACTTCTAAATTTAGGCCAGCACCATAAGCTCTAGATTCACTATTAATTTCATTTCCTATAAAAGAGCATCTTTCCATTAGCCCACCAAAATCATTCATTGCTGCTCCCCCTCCCCAAATTGATTCACCCTCAGCTCTGTTACTCTTAAAAACTAAATCACGAAAAATTGGACTTCCTCCGGAAAATGCTAATCCAGCACCATCTTCATCAAAAACAAAACCATTTTGTATAGTCAGCCCTTCAATAAGCGTAGCTTCCGTATATTCATTAGCGTATGAACTAGACATCCTAATTACTCTGTGCACTCCTTGACCATCTAAAATAGTATTCTCATTGCCTTCTACGCCAATTAATTTTATGCCGTCTACATCATTAGGCCAATTTAATGTTTCGAAATAGGTGCCTGGAGCTACAAGAATAGTAGTCCCTGTTCCAGCAGCATCTAATGCTCTTTGAATAGTGGCTTCTTCGCCAGGAACATGAATAACAGATTGTGAATATAGTGCACAAAATGACAGGCACAGAAATAGACAGATTAGACGTCCTTGCTTTTTCATTTGTTAAATTTTAATGTAAAGAAGATGCTACAATCAATACAGTATACTTCAACTCTCTAGATAGCAAACTCCATTACCCTTGTTTAAATAAATTGGTTTAGTAAATATAGTAAAATCTACATGCTTTAAAGAGATTTGATTGCATTTTTGACGGGTATAGACAAGAATATAATGGGTTGATAAAATTGATAATTCAGGTTTCAGCAAATATATAACTTCCAGGCAAATCCAAAACTTGAAAAATCAGAAACCTGATTTATGAAAAAATCTGTCTCTCAGATAATATTGCATCTCTTTAATTTCATGTTCGAAAAATTCAACTTCTATTTGAGAATAGGAACCGTATTTTTTTATCAAAAGAAATCGAAAATGAAATTATTAAAGAGTTTGACTATTGTTGCTACATTTATTATAGTACTATCCTGCGCTGGGGATGAATTAATCTTGCCTACTTCTACCCCAGAAAACAATTTGGCCGAATCCTATCAGCCAGAAAGAAACTTTGTGACCGGCACCGTATTCGGTACCGTAACTGATGAATCGAACAATCCTGTGATCAATGCATCCATCGTCCATAGAGGAAGACAATACTTTACAAACGAGAATGGAAACTTCATTATAAAAGATCAGAGTTTGAATAGTAAGGGCGCATTTTTTACCGTCGAAAAAGCTGGATTCTTTAAAGGCTCTAGAAGATTTTATCCCCAAGATGAATCCATAAATTATGTTTATGTCCAATTGATGGAACTAGATGAAATCGGTCGCTTTGAAGCTAGTGTTGGAGCAAACTTAGTCGGCAACGAAGGTATTGAAATTTCCTTTCCCGAAAATAGTATTCAATCCGCCGATGGCTCACTATATGCTGGTGAAGTAAGTGTAGCAGCAAAATACTTAGACCCTACGGCCGACAATATCAATGAAATTATGCCTGGTGATTTGGTAGGAGTAAGTTCAGATCTAGAAGATGTGGATATACAGACAACAGAGTTTTTTTTAGTGGTAAATTTCCAAAAAACTTTACCTGGAATATTAAAGTAAAACCCACGAATTCAGATATTAATTGTGGATTTCAGTCTCTTACATTTGGCCCATTTACAGATTCAGATCCAGAAAATATAAATCTAGGTGTTATACCTGTAGAAGCATTGCAAATAGAAGACTTTGCAGTTAAAGGGTCAATAGTTGATTGCGACAATAATCCTGTCTCAAACGGTTTAATAAAAATTGAAATAGGAGAACAAACTCAAACTTTCCTAATCGAAGGTGATGGCAGTTTTGATATTCAGGTTTTAAACTGTGAATCTCTTAGAGTATTTAAACTTCAAGAAATAGATATAGATGGATTAGAAGTTGGAAATATAATAGAGAAATCCATAAGCTCCACAGTAGATTGTGGCACAATCGAGGCTTGCGGTAATTCTATTTGTGTAGCAGATAATAAGTTTGTTGGAGAATATATGCTCACCTTAGAAGGGATTTCTGACTTAGGATACGGGCCAGCTTATCAAGAGCAAATTGTTGAGCTTTCTACAGTTTCAGGTTCATTTACTTTAAGGTCATTTAGAAGCATAGTGCTTCCTGACATAGGGGGCTTTGGGCCATATACTACTACCTTTGAAATCTTATGCGATAAAGCAGTATATAATTTGATGGATACGCAAGGCTTAGGATGTGGCGGCGGAGGCATAATGTTTGGTCGCACCTTAGATGAAAATGGAGCGATCATTACAGAACCTTTAGACCCAAGTGATGATTCTAGCGTTGTACTCTTTTTTGATGCGGGATTTGCAGATGGAGGCTGTCCTTGGCAAACAGGTGAAACTCAAACTAAAATGATCCTTACTAAATTGTAAGAGCCTTATCTCTATTCAGATCTCCGCGAGAAGGATATGGAAGGTGCAGCCTTTTTTTGGCTGCAGTCCCGACTGGAGTGTAACGGAAGGTAGGGACGGGAGTGACAACGGACCCTGGAGGAGCCTGACCCCAAACAAAAATACCTTGGCGAATTTTCTTCGTCAAGGTATTTTTTGTTTGGGGACTCGCCCAAAACCATCTCATCATTTTACGCCTATCACGCCTACCACTGAATATATAAGACTGACTTGGTATCAAAATATTCTTCTTCGAACAAGTCCGAAATAGCTATTCGGTCATGGTAGGTGCCACGCGGCATCTCTTTGAGCTCCGCGTCGATGTCTCCCCCTTTGAGTGCGATGAGACCATTGGGTACGAGGTGTCTTTGCTTGGCTGTGTATAATCGTTCTGTCCAGCGCCAGAGCTGCTCCGTCTTGGCAACCGCTCGTGTGACTACGAAGTCAAATTTTCTGTTTTTAATTTCCTCGGCACGTTGCTGCTTGGCTTCCACGTTCTCGAGGCCGATGGCGTCTACAATTTCTTGCACCACGCGAATCTTTTTGCCTGTTCCATCTACTAACATAAACTGAGTCTCCGGAAACAATATCGCTAATGGGATGCCAGGAAAACCACCACCTGTCCCAAGGTCAAGCACATTGGCCTCTGGCAAAAACTGCACAAATGCCGCAATCGCCAGGGAATGTAATATGTGATGTGTATAGATGTGCTCGATATCCTTGCGTGAAACGACATTGATCTTCTGATTCCACTCCGTATACAGCGGCCCCAACTGGGCAAACTGCCTCTCCTGCGTCTCGGTCAGCTCCGAAAAATATTTATTCACAATGGTCTCCATGCGATAGGGTATTTTTGCGCAAAGGTAGAAGAAAAGCGATAAGCAGCAAAAAGGGGGGAGGGCTTGGGGAGCTAGATGCTAGACGCTAGACGCTTATCAAACCCGAATGCTTTTTATACAAATGTAAAATATTACTATATATTAGAAACATAGCCATATTTTTTTCGCATTTTTACACTCTAGAATAAGAGTGCAGAATGAGTAAATCAAAAAAGAAGCAGACCCCACCCAAGGTGGACGAAAACGTTATTTCCCTCAATGGCATGTACCAAGAGTACTTTTTGGACTACGCCTCCTACGTAATACTAGAGCGAGCAGTGCCTTCTATCGAAGATGGCTTCAAGCCCGTGCAGAGGAGAATCCTCCATGCTCTCAAGCAGATGGATGATGGACGGTTTCATAAGGTCGCCAATGTGATTGGACAGACGATGCAGTATCACCCGCATGGGGATATGGCTATAGGTGGCGCATTGGTCAACCTAGGTCAGAAGAATCTGCTTATCGACTGTCAAGGAAACTGGGGAGATTTCAGAACGGGAGACAGTGCTGCCGCAGCCAGATATATCGAAGCGAGACTGACAAAGTTTGCTCTAGAGGTGGCTTTCAATCCGCAGACGACGGAGTGGCAAGTGACCTATGATGGGCGAAAAAAGGAACCTATCAATCTGCCCGTGAAATTCCCAATGGTACTGGCGCTTGGAGTAGAGGGTATCGCAGTAGGGCTTTCGACAAAGGTATTGCCTCATAATTTTATTGAGCTGATCAAGGCTTCTATAAAAGCATTGCAAGACAAACCATTCAAGATATATCCTGATTTTCAGACGGGAGGGTTTATAGATGTCACCAACTACAATAGAGGGAAGCGTGGTGGAAAGGTAAAGGTACGTGCGAAGATAGAGCAGGTAGATAAGTCTACGCTTGCGATTCGTGAATTGCCGTATGGAGTGACGACGACCTCTATGATAGATAGTATCCTCAAGGCTACGGATCAAGGGAAGATAAAAATCAAAAAAGTAATTGATAACACAGCGGCTGACGTAGAAATCTTGTTGGAGTTGGGTGCGGGTGTGTCTCCAGACATCACTATGGATGCCTTGTATGCTTTTTCGAATTGTGAAGTATCTATCTCTCCGAATGCTTGTGTGATCGTTGACAACAAACCACACTTTGTGACCGTCAATGAGCTGCTTAGAATCAGCACTGAGAATACCAAGCAACTCCTCAAGATGGAGCTCGAGATCCGCAAGAAGGAACTAGAAGAAAAATTGCTCTTTGCGAGTTTGGAAAAAATATTTATCCAAGAGCGCATCTATCGGGACATCGAGGAGTGCGAAACTTGGGAAGCCGTGCTTAAAGCTATCCGAGCTGGATTGAAAAAATTTGTGCGCACACCGAATGAAAAAGCGAAGAAAGGCGATAAGCGCATCAAACTGTTGAGAGAAATTACGGAGGAAGATATCGTGCGACTGACGGAGATTCGTATCAAGCGTATCTCCAAGTATAATTCATTCAAAGCGGATGAATTGATCGCGAAGCTAGAAGAAGAGCTTAAGCAGGTAAAACACAACTTGAAGCACTTAACGGCGTATGCTATCGCTTACTTCGAGGAGTTGTTGAGAAAATATGGCGAAGGTAGAGAGCGCAAGACAGTCATCACTGAGTTTGAGACTATCGAGCGCAAAACGGTAGTGGCTAATAATGCGAAGCTTTATGTAGATCGTAAAGAGGGGTTCATCGGATACGGTATCAAGAAGACGGAGTACGTCATGGACTGCGCCGACATCGATGATGTGATCGCTTTTACCAAGGATGGAAAATTCAAGGTGGTGCGTATCGGCGAAAAAGTATTTGTCGGAAAGAATATTCTACATACAGCAGTATGGAAGAAAGGAGATGATCGTACGACCTACAATATGATTTACTCTGATGGTAAGTCTGGTCGCTCTTATGCTAAACGATTTAATGTGACGGGTATCACACGCAACAAAGAATACGACTTGACGGCGGGTAATAAAAATAGTAGGGTTTCCTACTTCACGGCAAACCCCAATGGAGAATCAGAATTGGTGGACATCTTCTTGACAGCAGGTTGCTCTGCGCGTAAAAAGAATTTTCAATTTGACTTTCAAGATCTAGATATAAAAGGGCGTGGTTCTAAAGGAAACACCGTGACGCCCTACCCTGTCCGAAAAGTAACCCAACTAGATGTAGGACAATCCACACTAGGCGCTATACAGATATGGATGGATCCTATCAGCGGCAAAATCAACACCGATGAACGTGGGGACTTTTTAGGCGAATTTGACACAGGTGATTATATCATCGCGGTGTACAAAAATGGGACTTACGAAGTAGCCGAGCTAGACATGAACAAGAAATATGATATACCAAATCTCATGTCTATTCAGAAACTAGATGACGATACCATCGTCAATGCGGTTTACTTTGATGGAGACAAAAAATGGACCATGGTCAAGCGATTCCAAATAGAAACCAATTCGCTCAATACGCGCTATTCGTTCATATCAGAGCATAAAGATTCAAAATTGCTTTTCGCATCTCTTGACGAGAATCCAATCATACAGTACGATTATAAGGAAAAGAAACAAGCGGAAACTTTTGAACTTTCTATCGCCGACTTTATTGGCGTCAAAGGCTGGAAAGCACTAGGTAATAAACTGGAAGATAAGCGCATCACCAAGGTAAGGGAGGTGGAAGACACAGGTGGTGAAGAGGGAGAAGAAGGCGATGAGGATGCTGGGGATACAGTCAAGCCAGGGGATACCTTGGAGTGGTAAGCCGCTTATAGCCAATATAGACTAAGGTTAAAAATGTTAACAACTAAACAATTTTTGCCTAAAAAATCTAGTTTATTTGTTAATCTTTTATCTTGAGGTATCTATTTGGATTGATTTATGAGTTATATCATTGATAAGAGCAGCTAAACAGCTGCTACTTATCCAGTAAATAGTAATTATAATCATTAAACGGATTGGATTATGGCGAATACAACTTTAATTAAAGATCAGCGCAAAGCAAAGCGTACTTCTATTATCATACACATCATTATGATATTGCTTTTGCTTATCCCTATACTGCATAGTAAGGAAGAAAATCCGCCTAGATTCAAGGAGGTCATTACCATAGATTTCAATGATAATTTCGAGAAGAAAATAGAGCAAATCAGCCAAAAATCTGGAGCAGAGCGCTCGAGTGCCAAGGAAGGTGCACCCCCAAAGACGGAAGAGCCTGAAAAGGCAGAAGAGGTACAAGAGACTGCTCCTGAGCCAGATCCTGTGGAGGAAACGCCTGAGGCCGTAGAAGAAGTAGAGGAAGACACACAAGAGGAAGACACCGCAGTAAAGCCTGAGACAAAAGATACCGCAGCAGAAGCGGCAGCAGCGGCGGAAGCAGAAAAAGTAATCACTGCTCAACGCGAAGCTTTAAAGTTGCAACAAGCAGAAGAAGCTGAAAAACGCAAGCTAGAGGCGATAGAAAGAATCAAAAAAGCAGAAGCACTCAGCAAAAAACGTGCAGAGGAACAAGCCAAAAGAGAAGAAGAAGCTAGAAAGAAAAAAGCAGCAGAAGCGAAGAAGAAAGCAGACGCCCAAAAGAAAAAAGAATTAGATGCCAAGCGTAAAGCAGCGCAAGCCAAAGCCAAAGCGGACGAGGCAAAGCGTAAAGCAGAAGAAGCGGCAGCGGCCAAAGCAGCAGCAGAGGCAGCGGAGAAAGCTTCGGGTAGTGGCTCTGGTGGCTCTGGCTCTGGAGATGGTAGATCTACTAGCCCAGGTGAAGGAAGACAAGGGTCTAGCGACAGAGGAAATTCCGATACCGATGGAGACAATGATGCTGGTAAAGGCGTTGACTTTGGTGTCATTGGAAAACTAGGTAGAGCTGTAAATAAAAGAGTATTTCCTAAAGATTTGAGTAAGAGTGGTAAAGTAGTCTTTAATATATGTATTAATCGTAGTGGTAAAGTTATTTACGCTAAGTACAATAGATCAAAATCTACACTTACGGATAGAAGCGCTGTATCAGATGCCTTAACTGCAATGAAGAAAACTACATTTGTTACTGACAATTCTGGTCCTACCAAGGAATGTGGTCAATGGACGATTAATTTTACGGCACTAAACGGCTTTAATTAAATAAGACCAGCATAAAATTCAAATCCACTTATTGGATCTATCCTATAAAAAAAATCATGTCTTGTACGCAAGACATGATTTTTTTTGTTTTTGTCATGTTCCTAACACGAAGTTTTACGTTATACAAAAAAACCTAAACTATGAAGTCATTTCAATTTTCCCTTGCCTTATTATGTAGTTTCATCCTCTACTTCAAATCTAATTCCGCCTGTTCACCTCCTGGAGTCTTAGGCTCTTTCTTTCTAAAGTCCAAGATATTGCCCATCGCATAACATCTACGGCAACGCGCCTCGTAAGACTCCTTCTCGCCAAGGAGTACTTTATCCGCATTGGGAACCAAGCGATAAGAATGGGTGGCCAAATTACCACAATGAGAACAGATAGCGTGTAGTTTTGTGATGTACTCTGAGACACTCAATAGAGCAGGCATTGGGCCGAATGGTTTACCTTGATAATCCATGTCTAAGCCTGAGACAATTACACGGATACCTCGGTTTGCCAGTTCTTGGCAAACGTCCGTAATATTATCATCAAAAAATTGAGCCTCATCTATACCTACCACGTCCACCTCTTTCACCAGTTCAAGGATTTTGTTAGCCTCTATTACTGGAGTAGAGAGAATAAAATTGGCATCGTGCGATACTACTTTCTCCTCGTCATATCTGGTATCTATCGCAGGTTTAAAGATTTCTACGACTTGATTGGCTATTTGCGCCCTTTTTAGTCGACGAATCAGCTCTTCTGTTTTCCCTGAAAACATGGACCCGCAGACTACTTCTATCCATCCACTACGTTGTCCCTTAAAATGTGGCTCTAAAAACATCTATATAATTATCAATTAACCGATTTATACTTTAAATTTACTTGTACATATGAAGAATCACAAAAACCTTTCATTTTTTAAATAAAACCCAGTCTTTCTTCGTATTGTATATATAAGATTACAAACAATTCAATTACAAAACCCAATTTAATGAATTTAGCTCAGTTTCAAATCATATTGCAAAAGATCAACGCACTTGATAAGAATATCAATATGGATGGTAAGATATCAAGCATCGAAAAAGACCTAATGAAGGCATACGTAAGCCAACTTTATGAAGCATGTGTCGCTGGAGAAGCTACTGAGCCAAGCATACCCGTTCCCACTCCTGTAATAGAGCAAACAGCAACACCCGAACCTAAGTCACAGGTGCAAACACCTCCTGCCCCTATGGTGCAAAATGAAGTACACACTACACCTGTACATACCCCTCCTCCTACACAACCTATTGTACAAACGCCTATTGAACCTGTTGTGACTCCAGAACCTATTGTAGAAGCAGAGCCTATTGTGCAGCCACAACCTGTAACACAAGTAGAAAATAAACTCAAAGAAGTAAACGAACGTATAGCCGCACAGACCAAGACGGTTGCGGATGCCTTGAGCAAAGATCAAGGTAAGAGCATCAACGAACGCTTAGCGGACATTAGTTCAAAGAAAACTTTCAACGATAAATTTACGACGCCTGATAAAAAAAGTGCTGTACCTAGTGCTCCTGCTGTGGTAAAAATACCAGACTCTCTTAAACACTTAGATAATACCAATAATAACAGTATTAGCCAAGCACCGCCAAAGGTGCATACACCACCCACACCGCCCACACCAGTAGTAGAACAGAAAGTGACGCCTACGCCTACACCCGTAATTCCAGCCACACCTGCAGTGCCAGTGAATACCAAACCAATAGCACCAGCGAGTAATGTCAATGAAGCATTCGCTCTTTTTGAGTCCGCTACCTCTGTTGAAAATGCAGGCAAGTGGGGATCTACACCCATTGCTGATTTAGGGAAGTCCATTGGCTTGAATGATAAGATTTCTATGATTAAGGAGTTGTTTTCTGACGACCAGCATGCCTTCAACAATGCCTTAGTTCAATTGAATAATATTGGAAGCTTTGAACAAGCCAAAGATTATATGATGCGCAACCTGATTACGGTATACAATTGGAACAAAGGAACTAAAGTTGAAAGAGCACAGCAGTTTATCAATCTAGTGCGCAGAAGGTACTCATAAGTAACACTACAATTGCAAGAAAAAAAACTGATCGATCATCTATATCTTCCCCTTTCATTTTTAGGCTTGATATGGATGATTTTTCTTTTTCAAAATCTCATGGACTTTCACCCTGGCAAGTTGGGCGTACTGCCCCGTGAGCTAAAAGGGCTATGGGGAATATTATTTTCGCCTCTGCTACACGGAAGTCTAGATCACATCTTTTCCAATTCGCTTCCATTTTTAGTACTGAGTACCTCCGTATTTTATTTTTATGAGAAAGTAGCCATCCGTAGCTTCGTGATGATTTACTTCTTAAGTGGTATAGCGCTTTGGTTATTGGGCAACCTGTTTTTCTGTGGTACTGAATTTAATCGCACCTGCTATCTTCCACATATTGGTGCCAGCGGTATAGTATATGGCTTATTTGCTTTCTTGCTTTTCAATGGAATCTTTAGGCGCTCTCTTCAGTCTATCGTTATTGCATTGGCCATTACGGTCTTGTACAGTGGTTATTTTGCGGGCATAGCTCCCAATCCAGACCAAGGCAACATCAGTTGGGAAGGCCATCTACTTGGCGCCATCATGGGCATCTTCACCGCCTTCTATTTCAAAGATGAATTGGAAGACACCGAAATAGAAAGTATGCGAGACATCTATGCGAATGAAGACACCTCGCGTAATACCCCTTTCTTACCTCAAGACATTTTCTTAAAGACCAAAGCCCAGCGCGCTGCAGAAGAAGCCGCTCGCATAGCAGCCGAGAAAGCCGCTCGGGATGGTTTAGATTTTTGGACTAGTGATGACACATTGGACTAGGCGTATTCATAATTGTGTCTATTGACTTTGGATGGGCTATTACGATCCCGAGAAAAATCGGGACGTAAACGTGTCATCCGTTATATGGTATGGGCATACACACAGCCGCAAGAAAATTGCGTCTCCGCCCAACGCTTACATACCATGCCACTTCTACCACTTATCCCTAACGCACTCCGTTTGTCGAGCTCCATCCCTGCGGGATTACGCGAATATTTTATTGAAGCCTACTTTTGAGAGTAAGAGAGTAACACCTCATTGC
>CAYZUW010000005.1:0-31903 GCA_964481325.1 uncultured Saprospiraceae bacterium | reverse complement strand
GACCGACAGGAAGACAGTCCGCAGGACCGAGCAGACCTGCGAGCTACGGAACATAACGACCCAGAGGAGCTGATAATAGGCTTTTTTCGAGCCTATTATCTGCTCCTCTGGGTAGGCCCATAATTATACTCAACGGAAAATATTAAGAAACTAAATCTTCGAGTGCCTCTTCTACCCGTTCGAAGTCAAATTTGAATCCTTGCTTGACCAATCTATCGGGAAGCACATGAGAGCCCCAGAGCACCACTTGCTTCATCTCTCCTAGCAGCATGCTCAAGGCGAATTTCGGAACGGGAGCGGTAATGCCTGGACCACTTTTCACCTTCATAAGGGTTTGCATGAATGCTTTATTGCTAACTGGCTGAGGTGCCGTCCCATTATAAACTCCTGTGGCGGAATCTTGTTCTACCATCCACTGCAGTATGCGCGCCGTATCTCGAATATGTATCCAAGAATAAATTTGGGACCCATCTCCAAAATAAGAACCCAATCCCATCTTTGCGGGTAGAAGCATTTTCTCCAGCGCACCGCCTTCGGTAGATAGTACGATTCCTATTCGTAGATAAGCCACGGGTACATTTGTTGTCTCTAATGCTCGGATAGACTCTTCCCAGCGAAGGCAACTCTCGGCGAGAAAACCATCATTACTAGGAGTACTTTGCTCGTTCAAAACTTCTGTCCCTCGATCACCATATACGCCAATAGCTGCTCCCGAAATAAATTTCTTTGGTGTCAATTCCCCACTTTCGATATACTGCTTGAGGAGCATATTTCCCTCCACTCGGCTCTCAATAATGACTTGTTTACGCTGGTCAGTCCATCGCTTATCTGCAATACCTGCTCCTGCAAGATTGATCACATAATCGATACCTAAAAGTGCAGTTGGATCAATGTATTTTTCTTTGATGTCCCACTTAAAAGTAGGCACAACGGAATTATCCTGAACATGTCTACTGAGATGAATCACTTCATGATTTGCCTGTCCTAATAGGCGAGTCGTTTCCCTCCCAATTAAACCTGTACCACCTGCAATTAAAATCTTAGCCATAGGTTATGATAACACAAAAAAACCATTTTAGCTCAAGTGTTTGGTAGATTTTATTATATTAGTGGGATGAAGAAGTATCTAGTTTTTTTGAGTGTAGTGTGTTTTATTTTTTCATGTCGCACAGAATCTAGCACGAGTAGTACGTCCAGTACCAGTGTGGATCCTACAAGTCTTCAACTGCGCTTAATAGCTGAACCTGATGCTCTGTCTCCAATCTTGGCAAGACGTTCTCGATCTCGGACAGTATTTCGCCATCTATATACTAGACTCTTAGACGTAGATCCTGTATCCCTCGAATTTGTTCCTTACTTAGCTACTAGTCGGGCAAAAGTTGCCCAATTGGAGAATGGAAATAGAAGCTTTACTTTCGAAATTCACAAAAATGCAAGCTGGTCTGATGGGACACCATTGACAGTAAATGATATTCTATTTAGCTACAAAATACTGAAGCATCCAGGTGTAAAAACGCGCTATGGAATAATAGCTGACCTAATAAATGACATACAAATAGATACGGAAAATCAAGAGCAAGTCACCTTCATAGCCAATGAATGCCATATCACTATGGAGAGCTCCATAGCGGAATTGAACATTTATCCCGAGCATATTTTTGACCCTCAAAAAGTATTGCGAGATATCCCTTTTGCGGATTTTAAAGATAAAGATAAGATCGATGACCTAGTTAAAGACAATGCTCCATTGAATGCTGTAGCGGATCGTTTTATGAATCCAGAATATGTACGAGATCCAGCAAAATTTGTCACCGCTGGACCCTACCTATTTTCTGAATGGATCACTGGTCAACGAATACAGATAAAAAAGAACGACAACTGGTGGGGCAATAGCGTAAAAGGAAATCTATTTGTAAATAGAGCAAAACAAATCACCTTTCAGATAATTCCTGATCATAATACTGCGCTTACCCAACTAGTCAATGGTGAACTAGACGCGATGAGTGATGTAGTGCCCTCTGACTTTGACGAATACAAGAAGAAAGACAACCTTCAAGCTATAAGCAAACCTGCATTATCTATTGTATGGTTGACACTCAATACTTCCAAAGGCTTGCTGAAAGATAAAAATGTTCGTAAAGCGCTTTCTTACGTATGTAATGAAGAAAGCCTCATAAAGAATGCTAAAAATGGATACGGAAACATAGTTACAGGGCCTTTCATGCCTGGGACAAAAGACTACAACACCAAAATAAAACCGAGTGGTTTTCAACCTGAAAAAGCGGGTAAACTTCTAAAAGCAAGTGGATGGGATGATAGCAACCAAGATGGCATCTTGGATAAAATGATAAATGGAAAAAGAACTAATCTTTCTCTGGAATTTGTTCATAGCCCAAGTAGCAAATTGGGACCTTTGATGGGTGAGCTACTAAAAAACGATGCAAAAAAAGTAGGCATCGATATTAGGATTACTCCAAAAGATAGCAAAATATATGGCGCTGAACTAAAGGCCGCTGATTTTGATATCGTCCTACAGGGCACCGCTTTCCCTCCAGGCTTGTATGATCCGAAAGGACGATGGCATACGGAATCTTTTCCGCCTAATGGAAGCAACTATAGCAGATTTGGTAATGAAAAATCAGATAAATTGATTGATGGCATTAGAACCGCCTGCGACAATCCGACTGAGCGAACCCGACTAGCACATGAGTTGCATGCCATGATTGCGGAAGAAAATCCTGTCATCTTCTTATATAATGACCAGAGTCTACATTTAATCAATAAAAAATATGACAATGTAGTTGTCTCTTCCAATCGGCCAGGATTGTTTGAGGAATTTCTTACCTTGAAGTAAATATAATCCACATCTGATGTTCAGATACATACTTCTGCGGTTGGGCTATTTTATAGTCACCTTTATCGTAGTATCCTTGGCGCTTTTTGCCCTGAGCCGAATGGCTCCTGGGGATGCTGTGGATAAGTATATGCAGGATGAAACGTCTGGAGATCAGTTTGAAAGCTTTGCAAGTTACCAAAACAGAAAACATAGTATAGCTAAGCTGCTCCATTTGGACAGCCCACCCTTCTATCTTAGTATTAGCCCTAGAGCGATTCCACGTAATGTTTACTCCTTCCCCAATAGACCCACTAGAAAATGGTGTAAACAACTTATCTACAAGACCAATCGACCCGCTGATGCAAAAAATTACATTGACAATTTGAGCCAAATAGAACTTCTTATATCTCAAAAACCAAATTATGAGTTTACAAATTTGAAAAATGAAATTGATAGAATAAAAAACGTCCACGACATAGAACAAATAAAGCGTTTTGCTGAATTGCTAGGCATTCTCCGAATTGAAAAAGATGAAGCACTCGCTAGCTTGCAAAAAAATACTTTACAACATATAAGCCATCTTGCACAAGGTAAAGCAGAAGGATTTCACTTCAGTTTACTGCTACCAAAAATCATGTGGCATGGAATGGATAATCAATATCATCACTGGTTGAAAAATTTTGTTCGAGGCGATTTTGGGATTTCAGATTTTGACCGCCGACCAGTAAAGACTAGGATTTGGTCTGCATTGGGATGGACACTATTGATCAATATCATCTCGATTTTTGTCGCTTACTTGATTAGCATTCCGCTCGGTGTGCATTCTGCCTACAAAACAGGCAGCCGTTTTGACAAGAGTGTTTCGTGGATCAGTATGATGCTCTATGCTTTGCCAAGTTTCTGGGTAGCCACTTTGGCGATAACATTTTTCGCCTCCAGTGATTGGTTGCATTGGTTCCCTTCAGGAGGATTGGGCCGTGGGAGTCATAGCTCTTTTATGGGGCGTATGCTTGAAGTAGCTTATCATTTGGTCTTACCCATTTTTTGTGTTACCTATCTTGCATTGGCATTCATCATCCGACAGGTGCGTGGCGCTATGAGCAATACACTCCAAAAAGACTTTATCAAAACGGCCAAGGCAAAAGGTCTACCCGATAAGCAAGTGATTTGGAAACATGGATTTCGAAATTCATTGTTTCCCTTAATCACCCTTTTTTCTAATATCTTGCCTGCCACCATCGCAGGGTCAGTCGTAATAGAAATCATCTTCAGTATCCCAGGTATGGGACGTCTAGCTTTTGACGGCATCTTGCAGCAGGATTGGAATTTAGTTTTCACAATCATGATGCTGGCCACTTTGCTCACATTACTAGGGACACTCTTGTCTGACATTCTATACACGAAAGTAGACCCTCGTATTTCACTAACCAAAAACTATAACCTTGGTGAGTGAAAGAAATCAAAAATCAGAACGCTCATTAAGGCGAGCCGTCCTACGATCCAAATCCGCTAAAGCGAGCACTTGGATAATAGGTCTTCTATTATTCTTCAGCGTATTTGGCGACTTCATTGCGAACGATAAGCCTATATATTGTTCCTTAGCAGGAAAAACATATTTCCCTGTTTTCAATAGTTACGGATATGCACTTGGTCTCGCAGATCTCAAGCATCCAAAAATAGGAAACGATTGGCATGACCTCACACTTGACAAATCTATATGGCCCCTCATTCCTTTTACGGGCAGCAGTCTTGACTTGCAAAACATATATAAATCTCCTTTTGTAGGGGCTAAGAAAAATAATCGCTTTAGACATTTTCTAGGCACAGGCGTTTTAGGCAAGGATATCGCAGCGGGTATTATCGAGGGGACACGGATTGCATTGGTGGTAGGTCTATTGGCGCTTTTTTTTGCCACACTGATCGGACTACTGGTTGGTGCTATAGCAGGTTATTTTGGAGACCACTATTTCAGACTTTCATGGATCAAGATAGTAGGACTAATTTTAGGTTTGATGATGAGTGTCTATTATGCACATCTATGTTTCCAGATTTGGTCCGTGGCGGGGCAAAGTATTTTTATGCAGGGCTTCCTTTTCTTTGGTAGCGTGACTATCGGAATATTGGCAGGCGCATTTATTTTTTGGATTAGCCATTTGCTTGAAAGTCTCTTCCGTATCCAGACCACCTACGCCATTCCTATGGACATTTTATTGATGCGGCTCATAGAGATTGTCAACTCTATTCCTGCCCTACTTATATTACTTGTCGTTGCAGGCATGTTTGAACAACGGTCCATCTGGATAGTTATTTTCATCATCGCTTTTATCAAGTGGACTGGAATTGCAAAATTTATCAGAGCAGAGTTGCTTCGCATAAGAGCATTAGAGTTTATACAATCCGCGCACGCTAGTGGACTTTCAGAATGGAGAATTCTGTGGCGCCATGCAGTCCCCAATGCGCTCACGCCAGTACTCATTACTGTAGCATTTGGTATCGCTAGCGCTATCTTATTAGAAGCGACGATTTCTTTTCTAGGTATCGGTATCGATCAAGAGGTCATGAGTTGGGGTAAGATGCTCGCTCAAGCCAGAGATAGACCTAGTGCATGGTGGTTAGCCATCTTTCCAGGAATAATGATTTTTGCTTGTGTAATCGCCTTCAATATTATTGGAGATAGAATCAGGCAACTTTCTAGACTTCAGGATTAGCCTTTTTCGAAGTTAGAATTAGAAATGTTTATATTTTTTGGGCGTGTCTCATGGCTAGGCACCTGGCCGCCCAAGAGACCGCGCTATGCGTGACTCCGTATTCACTTCGGACCTGCGCCTTGAGGGCTTGGTCTGCCGATTAAAAAATCAGCATCACTCCTATCGCTCACGCAAAGGATAATTCTATTTACAGGATTGGAAAATGGAAAAATAGAATGAGGTATTATCCCTTCTTTTTCTTTTTTCTACTGCTTGGAGGCAATACGCTTGTTCTTCCTCTTTTGGTAGGAAGCTCTCCTTTTTTATTCGGTTTTACATGCGCCCGTTCATTGACAGGGCAACCTGTTTTCTTACTGCAAGAAGCACTAGTTAGGAAAAATAAGCCCAAAAAGGCGCATAAAATAAGGGTTGTATAAGAACGTCGCATACCTAAATTTAAGTAAATTACTTTAAATACAGTGTTAAAAACACTTATTAGTGTAACGAAAATAAGACCAAAAAGTATATTTCAAGTAGGAAACAAGCAAAAAGAGTACATTTTAGGAAAAAATAGCATATAAAAGTTGTAATCCTTTGAATATGCACTAATTGCAGCTATTTTTGCTAGACTTTGTTAATTTAATAAATAAAATAGAAGAACATGAACAAAGGAGATTTAATAACTAAAATAGCTGAAGAAGCTAATCTCTCAAAAGCTCAAGCGCAAGAGGCGCTAGAAGCTACACTAGGCGCGATAAGCGAAACATTGCAAAGTGGTAACAGAGCCTCATTAATAGGATTTGGAACATTTTCAGTGGCACAAAGAAATGCACGTGTTGGAAGAAATCCTCAAACAGGAGAATCTATCAATATACCTGCTAAAACTGTAGTAAAGTTTAAGCCAGGTAAAGAGCTTACTTCTAGTGTAAACTAGTACTTGAAACACCAAAAAAAATGGAGGCAGTACCTTATTAGGTCTGTCTCTTTTTTTTGTCCCTATGTGAAATTTAACAAAAAATAGTTAGATACATTTTCCAAAAAAATTTACAAGAGTTTAATTTGTGCTACTGTTTATGGCCATAAACAAATCAACGAATAAACAAATAAACAGAACTTAGTAGATAGGATTTCATTTTATGAATTAACGCATCAATAGATTTAGTAAAAGCATAGCCCTATACAATTTTCCTTATTTATTCCAGTCCCAATTCACCATTTCCCAACTTGTTCCATCAGTCGTTTGAGTATCTAATATTTCAAAGCCTACAGCTATATGTGCGTTTAGAGATCGAGTATTCAATGTAGCGACTTCTGTAAAAAGACAATCAAACTGATTAGACAATTCGTCTCTATAATAAGCATACAAATTTTTGAATATTCCTTTTCCACGAAAAGGTTTATCAATACAAACCTGCCCCATGGCCAAGTAATTTTTATTAGGAAGTAGCTGGTCCGCAGTTTCAAACATAGGAATCAAAATTTCCATTTCATTTCTGAAACTTTCTAGCATGACAAGCGCATACCCTACTACTTGACTATCCACTACAGCGATACAGTGAGGGCAAGCATCGTTCATTTTTTTGAGAATCTCAAAAGTATGCGGCACTGTAATGTAGCCCTCCTTTTTTTGATCTTCTAAAGAAACATTTTGCTTAAGTGCTCTTTTTTGAATTTCGAGGATTTGATGAAGTTGAATATCTGAAGAGGCTCGATGGTATGTTATCATATGGCAAAAGTAGAGAAAATCTTATCGAGGATAAATATTCTACATAAATAAAAAACTTCTTTAGGTGTAAGAAGGCTTCTATTAGCCTCATTAAAAAATAAATACTTTGAATTGTAGCTAAATTCCAACATGAAAAAATAGAGCATCTAGATTAAATCCTTCAAAAATTAATTATTTCTTTGCAAAAGGATAACTTCACACTTGCAAGATATATCCTAATTGAACGATGCATTTTACTTATATACACCTAACAAATAATTCTCAATATGAAATTCGGAACAAAAGTATTGCACGCAGGTATAAAATCTGACCCTTCTACGGGTGCTGTAATGACGCCAATTTTTCAGACCTCAACCTACGAGCAAAAAGCACCTGGTGATCATAAAGGATTTGCATATGCACGCTCAAAAAACCCAACAAGAAGTGTATTAGAAGCAAATCTTGCCGCACTAGAAAATGGAAAAGATGCTGCCTGTTTCGGATCTGGTATGGCAGCTATGGATGCGATTGTCAAATTGCTTAAAACTGGAGACGAGGTTATTTGCTGCAATGATCTGTACGGCGGCTCCTATCGCTTATTGGAAAAAGTGTACAAACAGTTTGGGATCAACAGCAAGTATGTGGACATGAGCGATGCAGCAAGTATCGCTAATCATATCACTGATAAGACTAAACTCATTTGGATAGAAACCCCTACCAACCCGATGTTGAATCTGATTGACATCAAAAAGATAAGCGCAAAAGCAAAGAGCGTCCGTAAGAATATCCTGATTTGTGTGGACAACACCTTTGCCTCTCCATACTTGCAAAATCCATTAGACCTCGGCGCAGATATTGTGATGCATTCTGTCACTAAATATATCAATGGCCATTCTGATGTGGTCATGGGAGCTGTCATAACAAAGAAGGCAAGTCTAGGTAAGCGCCTGAAATTTATCCAAAATGCGAGTGGCGCTATTCCTGGTCCGCAAGACTGTTTCTTGACTTTAAGAGGAATCAAAACCTTACATCTCAGAGTAGAGCGCGCTTGTCAAAATGGTAAAAAAATAGCAAAGTACCTCGCTACTCACAAAAAAATCAAGAACGTGTACTATCCTGGATTCAAATCTCATCCTGGACATAAGATAGCCAAGGCTCAAATGAGAGATTTTGGAGCAATGGTCTCTTTTGATTTCAAAACCAATACATTTGGTCAAGCCAAAAAGGTACTGTCCAATACTAAGATATTCACACTAGCAGAATCACTTGGAGGAGTAGAGTCTTTGATTGGTCATCCAGCGACTATGACGCATGCTTCTATTCCGAAGGAGGAAAGAGCAAAAATAAAGCTGACCGACTCGCTCATAAGATTAAGTGTAGGAATCGAAAATGTGGATGACCTTATCTCTGACCTTGAGAATGCTTTGAGTAAATTGACTTAAATTGCGATATTTGTACAGATTAATTTTTCAAAAATTGACTCTTCTTTTATACTTATACCCTGTTTAAGGTTTGGATTTAAATCTATTTATTCGATTCGTGAGAAAATTATAGCCCATATCGCTAAGAGGAATTTTTACATTTCTAATTATCACTTCATTCTTGTCAATTGAATCTAAAAATCTTGTATTGACATAATATGATCTATGAACTTTAACAAAGTTGTCATCATTCATATATTTTGCAAATTGTTTCAATGTAGAACTATATGAAAAACAATCTCCGTTTATGGTAATCAACAACCAAACCATCATCCTTCCCAAGCAACTTAGAAGACAAAATTAATAATAAATCAATTTTTTCTGCAGTATCAGTTGACGATTTTAGAATAGATTGCAAACTATCTATCTCTATATTTTGTGACCATCAGTTTGTATAAGTGAATAAGATAAATATTACAGCATACAGTTTAGAGCAGGACACTCTGTAAATGTGCATAAAACTTATTTTGGTTTTTCGTGATAATTAGAAACCTTCATGTCAAACTCTAATTAATCATATAAAGATGACATTCTCAAAGTTAAATCATTACTCTATTCAACAAACTGCCTATTGATTTTAAGTTACATGGAATTAATGCTAATTGGGCAAAGTAAAATAAGTCTTTGAATGAATAAATTTAGTCTGATTATTAGTACTCTTCTAGCCACGATAAGACCTTTGGGCGGATATTGGTAAAGGCATTGAAAACTGAAATAGGGCATTAAAGTTATATACCTAAAGGATTAGGTCCTGGCCCTTTTGGGGCCAAACCAATTTCCGTTAGTTATATTTTAAGTTTTTTCTATTTCTTTATGGAATCTACCCCATTCGTTCGTCTTTCTAATATAGACTACTTATAAAAACAGAAAAATGAACGAATACAACACCAAGCTCCCCATCAAGCAATGGGCTGAAGCCGATCGCCCACGAGAAAAGATGCTTTTGCAGGGTAAACAGAATCTAAGCGATGCAGAATTGTTAGCTATTATCCTTGGGAGTGGCTCAAGAGAGGAAACTGCCTTAGATCTTAGTAAGCGAATCTTAGCCTCCGTGGAAAACAATCTAGATCTGCTAGGTAAACAAGATTTAAAGGCCTTACAGAAATTTAAAGGGGTTGGTCAAGTAAAATCAATCACCTTAGCAGCAGCATTAGAACTGGGTCGCCGACGACAGAATTCTGAAATTTTGGAGAAGCCGAAGATCACTTGTAGCAAAGACGTATATGACTTGATGCATGGGAGGATGATTGATTTGTCTTATGAAGAGTTTTGGATTTTATTGCTCAATAGAGCCAATATGGTAGAGCACAAGATTTTGATCAGTAAAGGCGGTGTGGCAGGAACTGTTGTAGATAACAAAATTATTTTTAAGCATGCTTTAGCGCATCTAGCCTCTTCTATTATACTAGTTCATAATCATCCATCTACTAACAATAGACCTTCAAAAGCAGATATCGACATTACGAAAAAAATCAGCGAAGCGGGCAAGATGTTAGATATTAAGGTTTTGGATCATATCATCATTGCTGGGCATAATTATTACAGCTTCGCCGATGAAAATCTACTTTAGCACTTGGCAACCATTCTAGCAGGTTCGGAGGCTAAAAAATCAAAAAATACCTTTTTTATGCGGTTATGGCTCGGAAATTTTTGGAAAGTTAAAAAATCGACCAGTTATAAATAACCTGGTTTTCAAGCGATTGCAAAGCCCTCATGATTCACTATAACATTTTGATTATCAGTTATTTAAAATTTATTACTGAACCATAGAGGTAGAATATGGATAGCTTTTTTAGCTTTGCCGAAACATCAATAGCAAATGAGGTGTTTTTCTTGCGCATGGAGAATAAAAAGCAATTTGATTTTGATATTTTTAAGAGGGTACTAAAATTAGCCAATCCGTATAAAGGTATCCTGTTTTTTTGTGCGTTTCTTGCTGTTGTATTAGCCCCTATCACCGTAGTACGTCCCTACCTTATCAAAGAGATGGTAGATAAATACATCTTCAAAGGAGACGTGGATGGGATGATATTTATGACTGGCTTTATTTTCGGTGTTCTTTTGCTCAATGTAGCCTTACGATACCTTTTCATCTATTATACCAATTGGCTTGGTCAATCTGTCATAAGGGATTTGAGAGTGAAAGTTTTCAATCATATCACAAGTTTGAAACTACGGTATTTTGACAATACTCCTATAGGTACTGCTACTACTCGGACGATTAACGATATCGAAACCATCAACTCCATTTTTACGCAGGGAGTGATAACTATTATAGCTGATTTGCTGACCGTGATTGCGGTCTTAATCATCATGACCATTACTTGTTGGGAACTCACTCTAATATGTTTGACGACGGCTCCATTCTTAGTTTTAGCTACCTACATTTTTAAGGAAAAGGTAAAGGCTAGCTATCAAGTGGTTCGAACTCAAATACAAAAAATGAATGCATTCCTGCAAGAAAGAATAACGGGGATGAAGATTGTGCAAATTTTTAATGCGGAGGAGCAACAAATGGACACCTTCAGTGATATCAATAGAGATTATACTCAGGCAAACTTAAATTCTATTTTATACTATGCCATCTTTTTTCCAGTAGTAGAAATTATATCTGCTATTGCGCTGGGTCTAATGGTATGGTCTGGAGCAAAAGGTGTAATCGCAGGCAGCGTATCCCTTGGTTCTTTAGTCGCTTTCCCCTTATATTTAAGTCTATTATTTAGACCTATCAGATTGCTTGCGGATAAATTTAATACACTCCAAATGGGTTTAGTAGCGGCAGGCAGAGTGTTTGATCTGCTTGATAGTGACGAAAAAATAGTAGATGAAGGCACGGAGGTTGTAAAAGAGTTGACTGGTAATATCGTTTTTGACCAAATTCAGTTTGCGTACAATGACAAAGATTTTGTACTAAAAGACATTTCGTTTGAAGTCAAGGAAGGAGAAACTTTAGCCATTATAGGGAGCACTGGATCTGGCAAGAGTACATTGATCAATATTTTGAATAGATTTTATGAATTAAATGGTGGCACCATCAGCATTGGAGACAAAAACATAAACAAAATGACTATCGAGAGTCTTCGTAGTCGCATAAGTATAGTACTGCAGGACGTATTTTTATTCAGCGGTAGTGTTCTTGAAAACATAAACTTAAAGAGCCCAAAAATAAGTAGGGAAGATGTCATTGCTGCCTCCAAAATGATTGGCGCGCACGACTTCATAGAAAAGCTTCCTGGTGGATATGACTATGAAGTAATGGAAAGAGGCGCGACCCTCTCAATGGGTCAAAGGCAATTGATCTCCTTTGTGCGCGCTTTAGTATTTCGACCTGATATTTTAATCTTAGATGAAGCTACAAGTTCCATAGATCCAGAGACGGAAGGAATTATTCAATACGCCATCGAAAAACTAATAGACAAACGTACATCCATCATCATAGCGCACCGCCTCAGCACCATCAGACATGCAGATAAAGTCTTGGTTCTAGATAAAGGTAAAATTGCTGAATTTGGTTCTCATAAGGAACTAATGAAGATAAAAGATGGGCATTATAAGGCGCTTTATGAAATGCAATTCGCGGAAGCAAGCTAAATTTGTCGATAATTTATACGCCTTAAGCTAAAAGAGACTTATCTTGAGCCTAGATAAGCAACAAAACAAGCATCTTTGTGCTTATCTCTAATAAATAGTTTATCATGGCAAACAGAAGTGCTTCAAATCCCATAATTGGTGTAATTGGCTTAGTCCTCTTTTTGATTGTAGCCTACTTTCTAATTAAGAGTATCGCATGGGTACTTGGCTTAATCGCTCCTGTATTACTTATCCTTACCTTCTTTATAGATAGAAAAGTTATCATAGACTACGGTAAGTGGATATTAAACCTATTCCAGACGAAGTGGTATTATGGCTTAGGCGCAGGTGCTATGACGTTCTTTGGATTTCCCTTTGTCAGCGCTTTTCTTTTTGGTAAGGCGATGTTTAAAAAGAAGGTAGCAAGTATGGGACTAGGAGGAGAAGAAGCAAAGACTTCTGACGAATCCTATACAGATTATGAAGAATTGGAGAGTGAAGTATCTTTTGAGGAAGTAGACCTTCCAACAGAAAATTTAGACCTCCCTGAAATTGAAGAGAACTTCGATACGCTAGATGATGACAATGCCTACGAAAATCTTTTCGACAACGACAAATAAGCATTATTGGCCTTGGCATTAACTCTATATGTGTTTTGCTCAATTGCCTTGGCAATTAGTTATCTGATTTTAATACTTATATATTTATATCATTGGGACAGGTCTCCTACCCTGCTTATTCCAGACGATTTTGAGCCACGCTCAAAAATCAGTGTAATCATTCCCATCCGAAATGAAGCAGAGCACATCGTCGGACTATTAGAAAGTATCATAGCTAATCACTACCCAAAATCACTGTTAGAAATAATAGTAATAGACGACCATTCCACAGACGAGAGTGCAGCTTTGGTCAAACAACTGAATGTCGATAATATTAAAGTGCTTTCCCTAGAAGAATTCGAATTGCCTAATGATTTCAACTCTTACAAAAAATTTGGTATTTCTAAAGCCATAGAAATGGCTCAAGGAGACTTTATCATCACCACAGATGGTGACTGCCAAGTGCCTAATAGATGGCTCTACTACTTAGCCTATGTTTTTGAAATCAAAGAAAAATCATTTGTAGCTGCTCCAGTTAATTTCACCCCTTCCCGAAATGCTTTGGTAGCTTTTCAGGCTTTAGACTTTATGGGAATGATGCTTGTCACTGGAGCCAATATCAGCAGAAGCAAAAGCCTGCTTTGCAACGGTGCAAACCTAGGGTACAGCAAAGACTTATTTTTAAAAGTAGGTGGATATAAAGGAATATCGGAACAAGCTTCGGGAGATGATGTCATGTTGATGAACCGTATTGCAGACCAAAACAAAGAGGCTATTTATTTCATTAAAAATAAAGAAGCTACAGTGTATACAAAGGCCGTTTCGAATTGGAGTGCTTTTGTCCAACAGAGACTACGATGGGGTACCAAGAATAACAATAGCAATGATATATACCTTAAATTCGAATTAGGAATTGCTTATCTACTTTGTATCAATTTGTTTTTAATGCCTATTATATTTCTATTTTCTTCCAAGTATCTATTAGGCGTTTGGTTATTCACCCTTTTAATTAAGGTATTTGCTGATTTTTTATTACTAAGAAAAGCTTCACTATTTTTCGAAGCGATCGAGCAAATGGGAAGATTTCTTCCTAGTTTTTTTATTCACATATTCTATATTGCATTTGTTGGTACACTTTCTCTATTCAAGAAAAAATATGTTTGGAAGGGTCGCGAGGTTCACTAAGTACAACTCTACTTTTACTCTTAAGCGAGATGAATGATAGAGCGTACCTTTAGCTTGCTCATATTATACCTCTAGTTAAAGAGATTCATAAAGACGAAAAAAGGCCAAGCAAATTGCTTAGCCTTTCTTTTTTAGGTTTCGTTTCCAATTTATTTTGAAATAATTTTACACATCGATATTCGCGTACTTGGCGTTCTCTTCGATAAAAGCCCTTCTTGGTGGTACCTCATCTCCCATAAGCATGGAGAATACTCTATCAGCTTCGACACCATCTTCTATAGTCACGCCACGCAGAGTTCTTGCATCTGGATCCATTGTTGTTTCCCAGAGTTGGATAGCGTTCATCTCTCCAAGACCCTTGTAGCGTTGAATTTTCACACTCTTATCGTCCTCACCATTCGAGTATGTAGCTATTGCTTGTTGGCGTTCTTCTTCATTCCAACAATACACAGATTGCTTTCCTTTTTTGATTTGATATAAAGGTGGAGCAGCTACATAGACGAATCCTTGCTCAACCAAGGGTTTCATATATCGGAATAAGAAAGTCAATATAAGCGTTACGATATGGCTACCATCGACATCGGCATCACACATGATGACTACTTTGTGGTAACGTAATTTATCTAGATTCAATACTCGCTCTCCATCTTTCTCTTCAATGCTGACACCAAGAGCTGTAAACATGCTTTTGATTTCTTCATTCTCATAGATCTTATGCTCCATTGCCTTTTCTACATTCAAGATTTTACCTCTTAGCGGTAGAATGGCTTGAAATACCCTATCTCTGCCTTGTTTGGCAGTTCCACCAGCCGAATCTCCCTCGACTAAAAATATCTCACATTCTTTTGGGTCTTTAGAAGAGCAATCAGACAATTTTCCGGGAAGCCCACCACCCGCTAAAACATTTTTTCTTTGTACTAACTCTCTAGCTTTTCGAGCAGCATTCCGAGCAGTAGCAGCCAAGATAACCTTGTCTACTATGCGCCTGGCCATTTTAGGGTTTTCTTCTAAGAACACTTTAAGAGCATCTCCTACAGCTCTAGATACAATACCCGTAACTTCGGAGTTTCCAAGTTCTCCTTTTGTTTGGCCTTTGAATTGTGGCTCGGGTACTTTAACTGAAACGACAGCTGTCAATCCTTCCTTGAAGTCATCACTCGAAATCTTGATGTCCTTCAACTTATTGAACATCCCGTTTTCTTTACCATATTTATCAAACTCTCTAGACACCGCTCTACGGAAACCACTCACGTGCGTTCCTCCTTCTCTTGTGTTGATATTATTAACAAATGATTTCACAGATTCAGAAAAAGAATCATTATAAATCATCGCTACTTCTACTTCTACATTATCCTCTTTGCCGGTTACGTGAATAGGCGAATCTATAATCTTTGTTTTGGCTTCATCCAAAAAGAGGACAAATTCTTTAAGACCTCCTTCCGAATAATAGTCCATTTTTTTGAACTCTCCATCTTCTTTTACTCGCTCATCAATGAGAAACAGTTTAAGTCCACTGTTAAGAAAAGCAAGTTCTCTGAGTCTAGTAGAGAGCACTTCAAACTTGTATTCAAAAGTCTCGAATATAGTTTTATCAGGCGTAAAAGTTATAGTTGTTCCAGTATCGGTAGCTTTGCCAACCTCTTTGACTTCACTAGTTGGTTTTCCTTGTGAATAGGATTGCGTATAAATTTTTCCATCCCTATGCACTTCAGCAGTAAGCACTTCAGAAAGTGCATTTACACAAGATACCCCTACCCCATGAAGACCGCCAGATACTTTATAGGTGTCTTTATCAAATTTACCACCTGCATGGAGAACTGTCATAACAACCTCTAAAGCAGACTTTTTGAGTTTTTCATGCATCCCTACTGGAATACCTCTACCATCATCTGTCACTGCAATAGAATTGTCTTCTAATATTCTTACTGTAATTTCTGAACAATGACCAGCCAAATGCTCATCGATAGAGTTATCCACAACCTCCCAGACTAAATGATGAAGTCCTTTAGTGTCGGTGCTACCGATGTACATCCCTGGTCGCTTTCTAACGGCCTCTAGGCCCTCCAGCGCTTGGATGTTATTCGCACTATAATCAGCATTATTTGCAGCTTTTTTGTCTTTACTCATAAGTGTAAAAATACGGAATTTTGACCGAAATTTTGTTAGTTTTCCTTAGTAAATAGTTATATTATTCTAAAAATAATAATTTTATAATTAGTTGACATTATGTGAGTTAAATATTTTTAGACACATAATTTTGAGGAAATAGAATTGCATTCTAATAAATCGTAAATTTAAAGGGTGAAAAGCTCATTTTTACATATTATTCTACTCTACTTTTTGGCTATTCAAGTTGGTCAAACGCAAGAATACGTAACTACTCAATACTATAAAGAAGATGGCTTACCAAGTGATTATTGCTATAATATTATGCAAGATGATGAAGGGTTTTTGTGGATAAGCAATGAAGCAGGGCTTTTCACATTTGATGGTCAAAACTTTCAAAATGATATATTTCCCGAACTTATCAATAAAGAAATAATCCAAATTTTTAAAGATTCTAGAGGGAGAATCTGGATGATAGAACTCTCAGGTGAAGTATTCTACACCGAGAACGGTAAACTCATAGAATTTAATTACCCATTTATTGGATCCACTGATCACTTTGTTCGGATTTGCGAAGATCAAAATGGTCATATTTGGCTAAATAACGAACGGAAGCCAGTCGCCTTCGGCTTTGATACAGAGACCTTGGAATTGAAGTATAATTTTAATTCTAAGGAACAACAATTAGACTTACTACAATCTCCTGGTTATCTATTTCATACAAAGGATGTAGAACTAAAAAACAACAGGCTTATTGTTAAAGGTGCCCCTACAGACCTGGAGTTTAAGGATTTCAGCATTAATAAATTTTATGGTCTGGAAACACTACAATTAAATGACAAGCATATTTTTTGGTCCAATGATTTGCTTTTTGAGCACAATTTTAAATCTGGCAATATTCAGCCTATTCTGCAAAAATTTCATTCCTATTTTGAAAAAAATATTCAAAATATTACTTCTGACAAAAAAGGAAACCTATGGCTAGCTACCAAAGAAGGTTTCTATAAATTTTCACATCCTTTTTCTGAGAATTGTACAGTCAAAGAATATTTTGGAAATTCCAATAGTAGTTTTGTTACTATAGACAACCAAGATAATATTTGGTTATCTACACATGACCAAGGCTTGATAAAAATGAAAGAGACAAAGATTAAGAATATATCGGATAAGGTCTCTAATAATATTACCCAAGTGGTTCATCACTTGGGTTTTCTTATCTATGGAACAAGTAAAGGAGAATTAGTCGTTTTAAATGAAGAAAATATAGAGGTCATTAGGCATAAGGCAGGCAAAAAGACAAGCTCCGTGTATGATATAAAAATCCTTGATGATACAAGTGTATTAGTAACTTTTATTAATAAAGTAAGCATTCTTGACTTAAAGAATTTATCAATTGAAAACCTCCAATCTATAGGATTTTTTAAACATGCTTCAGTGTCCCCTAACAAGAAACATGTATGGCTAAATGGCGGGCAAAACAATTATATTTCTTCTATAGATGGAAAAAAAATAGTTCCAGTTTCACCAGAACTAAGATCTTACAGTTCTTTGCCTATATCTGACACTAGTGCTTATATAGGTTCTGTAAATGGTCTTTTTAAGTCTAATATTGATGGGTCTGCTAGGCAAATTTTACCTTCTACCATTCAAGTTGACGTGCGAAGCATTTGTAAAAGCCATGATGGAAGTTTTTGGATAGGAACACATGGTGAAGGTATTTACATTATTCAAGCTGATACTCTTGTGCACCATCTAAAAAAATTACCCTCCAAACATGTGAGAGACATAGTGCAGGATGGTGAAAAAATGTGGGCTGCTACCACCAATGGCTTATGTTTAATCAATAGAATAAATCAAACTTACAATGTAAAAGTTTTAGATCAAAGTGACGGACTAGCCTCCGAGCAAATAAATTCATTGTTCCTTAAGGATGATAAATTGTACGCCGCCACAAAAAAAGGAATTTCGATTGTCGATCGGAATATTGAATTTGATAAAGTGACTCCTATTGCAAAAATTAATAACATCAAAATTAATGAAAGAGATACAACTATTTTAAGCACCTACAACTTAGCAAGTGACCAACGAAATATAAAATTCGATTTTGGTGGAATACTCTTTAATAAACCAGAGTCGATACAATACAAATATATGTTAAACGGGCTGAATACTCAGTGGATTCTTACAAATAACACAACTGCGCAGTATCCTTCTTTACAACCAGGAAAGTATTCTTTTTTATTAAAAGCGAAAAGCCTCAATTCTAGATGGTCAGAATTAGAAAAAGTTGATTTTGTCATCTCAAGAAAATTTACTGAAATGGTAATTTTCAAAGTCCTAGTAGGAATATTAGCCTTTTTACTTTTGCTACTAGGAACTGTTTTCTTTTCGCATTCTAGATTGCGAGATAGAAATCTTAAATTGTCGCAGATGACTGCTTTAAGGTCTCAAATGAATCCACACTTCATCTTTAATTCCTTAAATTCTGTTCAAGATTATATCTTACGGGACGATAAAGTCGCAGCTAATAAATACATTTCTAGCTTTAGCAAGCTAATGCGATATATCTTAAATTCTTCAGAAAAAGAGTTTACTAATCTACAGCAAGAACTAGATGCGTTAGAAGTTTATATGTCTATAGAGTCCATGCGATTTGACAACGAACTGAATTATTCGATCGAAATATCTGAAAATCTAGAGCCCGAAAAATATTTGATTCCTACCATGATAATACAGCCTTATATAGAAAACGCCATTAATCACGGATTGAAACACGCTATTGGAATAAAAAAACTCTACCTTCGAGTCAGAAAATATCGTGCTGGCTTAGTAATAGAAATAGAGGATAACGGAGTAGGCAGGGTAAAATCGCACAGCATAAAACTAAAAAGCGATAACACCTATGACTCTAAAGGCTCTCAAATCAACCAAATGAGAATAGAGTTACTGAATAAACATTACCAAAAAGAAAATAGAGTTTCGTTCAAAGATATTTATGATGAAAATAAAAATTCTACTGGAACCAAAGTTGAAATTTTCTTACAATCCATTAAATTTTCATAAATGAAGCTAAGAGTAGCTATAGTAGATGACGAACCTACTGCAAGAAGAACCCTGCAAAATTTAATTGAAAATTACAGTCAAAATGTTGAAGTAATAGGCACTGCAATGGATGTATTATCTGGCGTAAAGCTGATTAATAATACTAGCCCTGATCTAGTTTTCTTGGATGTTCGAATGCCAAACTATTCTGGGTTTAGTTTAATTGATTATTTTGATGAAATTGAATTCAAAATAATTTTTACAACTGCATATGAAGAATATGCCAAGAAAGCTTTAATGCAAGGAGCCTCAGGCTATCTGCTAAAGCCCATAGATATAGATGATCTCAATACCTCAATAGAAAAGATTAAGGAAGAAATTCGAAATGAACAGGTTGACAATGTAAGTCAAAAGAATAATACTACATTTTTAAATCTAAAAGATAAAATACTTACACTACCTTTTGTTGGTGGAATAATCAAGTTGAATTTAGATGAAATTCTATACTTTGAAGCTAAAGGAAGGCAGGTAATGATATATCTAAAAAATGAAGAAAGTCAACTAGCTAATATAAATCTAAAATCCATACAAGATATTTTGCAGAAAACAACCTTTCTAAGAATCCAAAAATCCTATGTGGTAAACTTTGTACATATCAAAAAATATACAAAAGGAAAAGATGCAAACATAACTTTGTACAATGATATCTCCTTAGAAGTAGGAAAAGTATACAAAGATCGAATAACCGAAGTGATTAGTTATTTACCCAAGTAAAAAACAACTCTCCAATTCAGGTAAATACACGGAAATATCTAGTGTTTCAAAAAAGTTTTGTTTACAGTATCTAAAGACAGAATGTAAAATCCTGATGAAAGGTTTTTGATAGAAATCCCGTTTTGGCTGTATATTCCAGTCTGCAAGACACGACCTGTACTATCAATAATTTTATAATTTTTCTCTAATCCGTTTTCTATGTAAATAATATCCAAGGCCGGTTGAGGGTAAATTTTCACCTCAGGTTCGGGCACTACTGATTTTGTTCCCACAATATTTAAGTCAATACTATAGACACTATTACTCACCGATTGTCCTGGTGCCATACCTCCACAAATTACTACGGACGTTGGATTGACTTGCGCTACTTCTCTTATATCCATTATGGGAAGACTAAACGGAGTCTCTTCTAACTGGTCTGTCTCAGGTCTTAACTCTAGAATTCTTTCATAAGGCTCTACTCCTGTTCCAAAGATAAAACTGATGCCATCAAAATTATAAGCATCTTCAGAACCTCCTATCCAAACAGGTCTCGTGTTGTTCCAAACAGCCGCTCCCATCCTGTACCCGATGGCATCAAAAGAAGTCCTGTGAGACCATTCTATTTCTGTTGGGTTATCGGGATTGATGACTCCTTTTCGAATTACATTCGAGGAAGAAAACCCTCCTCCAACTATTCTGACTCCACCAGAATAATATATCGTATCCCCTATTATAGTACCAGAAGAGCCAAAAACTTTGTACGTATTATTATTGGGCACTGGAGTTCCAACTGCCCAAGAATTGTTAGCTGGGTTAAAAATTTGAACATCAGGTACGTTCGTTGTATTGCTCCAACCTGTCACCAAATAAATCAAACTATCTCTCCAGACTGCTTGTATGTGATCGTCTATTGGAATTGGTATCGGTGTAGCATCTGCCATGTAGGTATCGTTAGCAGGATCAAAAACATGAACCAAATCCACAGAAATCTCTGAGCCATCGGCGAAAACTTCGTATCCACCCATGATATAAATTTTATCCTGTACAAGACTTGCACTAGCTGCTATTCTACCATTGCCGCTAGGCAGGTCAGGCAAAGTTGTCCAAGTATCATTTAGTATATCGTATTTAAATGCTCTTTTGTGGATTCCACTAAAAAGCTTTGTCTCATCTATCCCGGAAAAACTATACACAAAGCCATTTCCATTGATTTCTGCGTACGCCACTGCCTGATTAGAAACCCTTTCTGGCATATCTGCCAATTGGGTAATAGTTTGTCCGTGAATCTGAATAAAACCTAACAGCATCAAAAGACTTAAAACTAAAGAGAGCTGTTTTTTCATTTGTAAAAAGTTTCTTTTGCTTTTGCCATTTTTCGTAGGAGTGGACTGCACCTATACCTATCTTCTCTATACAAATCATACAAATTGTCCAATCGCTCCACGCAAGTAGAAATACCAATTTCATCCGCCCACTTCAACAATCCTTTTGGGTAATTTACGCCCTTGGTCATCGCCAAATCAATATCGGCTTTCGAAGCAATCTTAAGAAATAAAGCATCTGCTGCCTCATTAATCAACATAGCCACAATTCTATCTGCAATGGCTCCGCCTGTTCTTTCATCTTTTATAGCTCCTGGATTTTCAGCTCCTTCACTATAATCATAATACCCTCTTCCTGTCTTCCTGCCGTGATAACCGGCTTGTGATAATCGCTGTTGCGTAAACGAAGGTCTGTATCTTGGATCATAGTAAAACGATTTAAACACCGTTTCTGTCACAACATAATTTACATCGTTTCCTATATAATCCATCAAGGTAAAAGGGCCCATTCTAAATCCAGCAATATCTATCATCGCCCAATCTATAGTGGCGACATTGGCCACCCCTTCTTCATAAATTCTCAATGCTTCGCCATAGAAAGGTCTAGCTACTCTATTGACTATAAAACCAGGTGTGTCTTTTGCCAAGACTGTTAGTTTACCCCAGGAGTCAATCGTATCTCTACTTTTCTTCAGCACTTCCTTGCTCGTTTGTATGGCTGGAATTATCTCTACTAACTTCATCAAGGGTGCGGGGTTAAAGAAATGTATGCCAACTACCCTATCTGGGTGCTTGCAGGCCCCCGCAATACTTGCGATAGATAGAGAAGATGTATTAGACGCTAATATGCAGTCCTCGGATACAATCTCCTCTAGTTTAGTAAACACAGATTGCTTAATTTCAAGATTCTCGATAATAGCCTCAATCACTAAACTGGTATCTCCAAAATTCTTAAAATCATTCATAAAATAAATGCGCCCAAAAATGGCCTTTGCCGTTGGGTCATCCATCCTTCCTTTCTCAACAAGGCGATTCAAAATTTTCAATAATTTATCTTTTGCCTTTTGCAGTGCTTCTGGATTAGTATCGCAGAGGTATACTTCATGTCCAGCAGTTGCTGCTACTTGCGCAATGCCCGATCCCATCGAGCCACTTCCTATAATTCCTACTTTCATTATTTATATCTTAATGCCCTTTAAAAACAGGTTTTCTTTTTTCTACAAATGCGTTTACTCCTTCTCCGTAGTCATGCGATTGACCAGCTATCGTTTGTAATTTATCTTCTAAAGCCAGCTGTTGATGGATATCATTTTTGAAACTATGATGCAATGCTCTTTTTGTAAGACCTAATCCGAGTGTAGGCATACTAGCCAACTTACTACAGACCTTAGCGATCTCTTCCTTAAACATTTCATCATTGACGACCTTATAAATCATCCCCATAGCTTCCGCGTCTTCTGCAGTCACCTTGTCTCCTAACATCATCAATGCAGACGCCTTGCTGCGTCCAATGATTCTTGGTAGATAATAAGTACCTCCACTATCTGGAATCAATCCTATTTTTGAAAATGCCTGTATGAATGTGGCAGAAAATTTTGCAATAGTAATATCACAGGCCAAGGCAATATTGGCACCCGCGCCTGCAGCTACTCCATTGATGGCAGCCACAATTGGCTTTTCTATTTTTATGATTCTCTCAATGATAGGATTGAAATGCTCTTTTAGTATAACGGACAGTTCTGGACCATCTGGCGCTAAGATTTCTTGTAGATCTTGGCCCGCACTAAATGCTTTTCCTGAACCTGTAATACATATACATCTGACCTCCTCATTCGACGCACAGGCATCCAGTGCTTCTTGAACCTCTAGAGACATGGCGCGATTAAAACTATTATACACTTTAGGTCTATTGAGTTGAATGGTAGCTACTGCTCCTTCAATTGAGAAATTGATAAATTCCATAACATTCTTTGATTATTGAGCTCAAAAATACAAAAAGCGATGCTGCTTTTTTAGTCTTTAGGATGGCAAGAATAAAGTATCGAAAATACTGGCGAAATAGGCTTGATTAGCCAGTTTTGAAATTTCACCCTTTTTTACTAAACTTCTTAGTGGCACTTAAAGTAATCAAAAGGCTCTTCGCAATCCAAACATTTGTACTGGGCTTTGCAAGCAGTAGATCCAAATTGACTAATCATATCCGTTTTGGTAGAACTACACTGTGGGCAGATAATACCTGACTCCTCAGAGAAAAGGGCGCGCTTACTTTTGGCAGCTCCTTGTGGGGGTGCTATACCATAGGCTCTGAGTTTTTCTTTACCTTCTTCGGATAACCAATCGGTCGTCCAGGCTGGAGATAAAATGGTTGTGATCTTCACTTTTTCAAAGCCATGGTCTTGAAGTGTTGCTTTGATGCCCACCTCTATCATATCCATTGCAGGGCATCCTGTATATGTAGGTGTAATAACAATCTCTAAGGCATCCTCCTTAAGCAGTACATCTCGCACAACCCCCAAATCTACAATGGATAAGACTGGCACTTCGGGGTCTTGTACCTTTTCAAGAATAGTATAAATTCGTTCTTTGGTCAATACTGTACTCATACTACCATTCTTGCCCTGGATAGGCTCTTTGCAAAAACTGCATCTCCGCCAATAAGAACCCTAAATGCTCTGAATGTACCCCTCGCTTACCACCATCGTGCATCCATGCTTCCTCCGGAACTTCTAGATTGGCTTGCGCAAATACATTCTTTATTTCTGTATCCCATTCTGCTTTAATGCTATGGATGTCTGGAAAGATTCCTTCCTCATGGCAGGCTATCTCATAATCGCTGTACTTAAACATTTCACCTGTGTAAGGCCATAAGCTCTCTACAGCATCCTTCATTCTACGATGGCTTTCTTCCGTGCCATCTCCTAATCTGATTACCCACTCTGCACTCCATTTGAGGTGGTAGGTAATTTCTTTAATTGCTTTGTCAGCGATAGCGGCAATATCTGTATTACTAGACTTTAGTAATCTTTGATAAGCGTGAAAGTTAAATGCATCATAAAAAAACTGACGCGTGACGGTTTTTGCAAAATCCCCGTTCTTCTGTTCTACCAGCAAGATATTTTTATAAGCGGTGGCATCTCTGGTGTAGGCGATGCTATCCTCAGTAGCTCCGTCTCCTTGAATACGAGCCGCCACTTGAAATATATTTCTAGTTTGCCCTACAAGGTCTAAGGCGATATTTGTCATAGCCATATCTTGCTCCAGTACTGGACCATGTCCTGTCAATTCTGATAGTCTATGCCCAAGTATCAGTGCATTGTCTCCAAGGTGAATTAAGAAGTCGTGTAAATGATTTGCCATTACATGTGTTTAAGTTCGTCAGGAAGATTGTAGAAGGTAGGGTGCCTATACACCTTATCATTGGCAGGGTCAAAAAGAGACTCTCCTTCATCTGGATCAGAAGCAGAAATATGTTTTGATTCTACCACCCAGATACTGATTCCTTCATTTCGACGCGTATAGACGTCACGCGCATTTTGCATCGCCATCTCTGCATCTGCAGCATGCAAAGATCCAACATGCTTATGATTCAATCCATTTTTGCTTCGGATAAATACTTCCCAAATAGGCCAATTGTGTTCCATCTTATGCTACTTTTTTATTTTTTCTAGCCGCTCTTTTCTTTGCGTGAGCTACTGCTGCTTCTCTTACCCAAGCTCCTTCATCCCATGCTGTTTTTCTTGCGGCTATTCTTTCCTTATTACATGGACCGTTTCCTTTTACTACGTTCCAAAATTCATCCCAATTGATTTCCCCAAAATCATAATGGCCACGCTCCTCATTCCATTTGATATATGGATCAGGCAAAGTAACATTCAATATCTTTGCTTGTTCGTAACAGATGTCTACAAACTTTTGACGCAGTTCATCATTTGTAAATCGCTTAATTTTCCACTGCATACTCTGCAAGGTGTTAGGCGATTCTCCATCCGATGGGCCAAACATCATCATGGCTGGCCACCACCATCTATTGACGGATTCTTGGAGCATTTCCTGTTGTTCCTTAGATCCTTTACTCAAGTTCAAGAGAATTTCGAATCCTTGTCTTTGGTGAAAGCTTTCTTCTTTGCACACTCGCACCATGGCTCTTGCGTATGGCCCATAAGAACATCTGCATAAAGGAACCTGATTCATAATGGCCGCACCATCTACTAACCAACCAATACTGCCTATATCTGCCCATGACAAAGTAGGGTAATTGAATATGCTAGAGTATTTCGCTTTTCCACTATGCAATTGTTCAAAAAGAGTATCTCTATCTATTCCCAAAGTTTCGCATGCACTGTACAAATACAAACCGTGTCCAGCTTCATCCTGTACCTTAGCCATCAGAGCTACTTTACGCCTCAATGTAGGAGCCCTAGTAATCCAATTGCCTTCTGGCAACATACCTACAATTTCAGAATGCGCATGTTGCGAGATCTGCCTGATCAAAGTTTTGCGATACGCGTCTGGCATCCAATCCTTCGGCTCTATCTTTTCTTCTCTGTCAATTTTCGCTTGAAAAATTACATTTAGATCCTTTTTCATAATATTATAATTTTGAGAACAGATTTAATTATTAAAACGGACTAGGGGTAGTAGCCAGTCCCGCTTTTTTGCGGGAAGCCCCTGCGCTGTCTGTAGCTGAGCCCAAGGGCCGAGCGAAGAGCGAGTGGCGGATGGCCCGCCCTATGATATCCGACACCTGATAAGGTGGAAGGATGTCATAGGGAGTCCCCAATCCTCATTATCCTAAGTCTACTGCAAAATAAAATCAGCAGGTCCTTACAAACAAATATACAACTATTAAACATCAAATACGAACAATTGTTCGTATCTCAAACGAGTACTTTAACGTCAAATAAGTATCATTTTTTAGTTAAAAAGCCTTTTTATTGAGCAAAAGGCCACAATAACGTCGCTTTACATGTAAGAATACATATATTTAATGCCATTTATACATTATATATTAGAGAAAACCCCAAAATTTAGATACCCTATCAGACCAATAATGGAACTTAATTGGCTAAAAATCGGGATTTTTGAAAAACTCGAACGATTTTTGAATATAGAAAAAGTATTACGTGTAAAGTACCAAAAATAAGGGGCTCTACACATTGAATATTAATACTAATACATGAACATTTTAGGGATATCTGGTTTGTACCATGATTCAGCTGCCGCTATTACTATAGATGGCCATGTTGCTGCGGCTGCACAGGAAGAGCGGTTTACTCGGATCAAACATGACGAAAAGTTTCCAGTCAATGCGATACGTTATTGCTTGCAAGAAAGTGGATTGAACATAGATGACTTGGACGCAGTGGTTTACTATGAGAAGCCGGGTTTGCGTCATGATCGCTACATGGAGTCTTTTAGATATTATGCTCCACAAGGATTCAAAGCTTTTATTGGTCATTTGCCTATTCTAACCAAGTGGAAATATTTTTTCAAAAATAAAATCAAGAAACATCTTAGAGAGATTCAAAATTTTGATGAATCTAAGTTGCCTATATTATTTACAGAGCATCATCTATCTCATGCAGCAGGTACTTACTACCCTTCTGGTTTTGAGGAGTCAGCGATTCTCACTATAGACGGTGTTGGAGAGTATGCGAGTGCATCTATATGCCACGGCCGAGGCAACAAAATTAAAATTCTAAAAGAACTAAGATGGCCACATTCTCTTGGGATATTGTATTCCGCTTTTACCCAATTTCTAGGTTTCAAAATTAATAATGGAGAATATAAAGTCATGGGCTTGGCGCCATATGGCATCGTGGATTCGGAGGAGGTCAACAAGTTTGTAAAGATTGCCAAGGAGTACTTGATAGATATTGCAGAGGACGGTTCTATCTGGCTCAATCAAGATTACTTTCAGTACGCGACCGCAAGTGGCGGAAAAATAAGAGTAAATAAGTGGGAGCAGATTTTTGACATGCCTATGAGAGAGCAAGATTCTTCTCTAGAGCAGGTACATTGCAATCTGGCATTGGCTATCCAAATCATCACAGAAGAGTCTGTACTAAAAATGGCTGCAGAAGCAAAACGGCTTACGGGCAGTAAAAATATTTGTTTGTCGGGAGGTGTCGCACTAAACTGCGTGGCCAACGGTAAACTGATGAAGACAAAAATGTTTGATCAGCTCTTCATCCAGCCAGCTTCTGGAGATGCGGGGGGGTCTGTTGGCGCGGCTTATGCGGCGCATTATATATATTTTGACCAAAAATTGGCTGCAGATCGCCGTCAAGAAAATGTTTATTTAGGTCCTCAATTTACGGACGAGGATGTACAATCCGTGATAGATAAACACGAGTTTGGGCACAAAGAATACCAAGATGACAAAGCGCTCTGTGATGCAGTGGCTAACTTGATTGCAAATGACAATGTCATCGGTTGGTTTCAAGGTAGAATGGAATTTGGTCCTCGTGCCTTAGGAAATAGATCTATCCTTGGAAATGCAACCAGCCTAGACATGCAGCGCAAAATAAATCTGAAGATAAAATTTAGAGAAGGATTTAGACCTTTTGCTCCGTCTGTTCTCTTGGAGGAAAATCAAAAATATTTCAATATCGATAGACCGTCTCCATACATGTTATTGGTGACAGATGTGCAGCAAAGCATGATGCGACCGCTACCACAAGATTACGACCAGATGCAATGGCGTGCAAAACTGGATGTCAACAGATCTGAGATACAAGCTGTGACACATGTCAATTTTTCTGCACGAGTACAAACTGTGACCGAAGAGTCCAATCCAAAATATTATCAGCTGATAAAATCATTCAGAGACATAACTGGCTATGGATTACTCATCAATACTAGTTTTAACGTGCGAGGAGAACCGATAGTCTGCACGCCTGAAGATGCATACAATTGTTTCTTGCAAACCAATATGGATTACCTAGTAATCAACAATTTTCTTTTTTCAAAAACAAAAGCTAGTGTGAATGGCGTCAAAATATCTGATGTGAAAGACACTGTTCAAATCTTTAAATAATATGAAATTAGTAAACGCTATACTTGCCATTTTTTCTGCGATCTATTATGTGTTCATAATGCTGCCTTCATCCTTATTGACCAGAGGTTCTGAGGGAAGAAAGCTTTTTCAATTTGAGAAAAAACCTGGTGGCACGTACTTCCATGAGCGCGATCATGCGTACACAAAAAGTGATTTCGAAAAGGGATAATTTGGGCGCTCCCCCAGAGCTGCCCGCCTACCCTTGCTGCACTGGGGTCAGGCTCTACGTTATACTCCACCATCTGCTACCTGAGTATATAAATACTCAACGGAAATTGGTTTGGGACTTTTCTGCTATTTATTTTGCCCACTATCTGCGTTGAAAATACTCACTGATGCGAAGGCATCGTGACAGCCCACCCGCAAGCGGTTCTCTTCGTTGAAAAGATTCACAGAATCTTTTCTGCTATGCACCACTTCGTTCATCGCCTTGATATTAACCAAAGTAAATTCGCATAAATTGTCCCAAACCATATTCCGTTGAGTATAGTCGTCTCTAGTCTCTTCTCGTTCCTCGTCGAGCCGTCGATACTCCTTATATACTAAAGGCACCAGACGGCATCGTGCCACTGCGATCCTTAGCACAAAAAAAGGCTCGGTTATTTAAAACCAATTTTCCATAATTTTTAGTGAAAATATTACAACCAAGATCTTGCAATTTAGATTATAATACTTTCGGCGCATTTTTTAGATGGGTAGTTAAATTTAACTGGTCCAATATTTCATTATTTGCACCTAGCCAATTTTTTAAAACGGAAGAATAAATTTGACGATAATCATATTGCATTTTTGTAAGCAGACCATTTTCGTCAAGTTGGTTTAACAATTCATTCTCTCCAAAAACACCTCCATTTACCTTATTGCCAAATAACATCATGGGTGCCATACTTCCATGATCGGTTCCAAAATCACCATTTTCTTTTGCCTTTCTACCAAATTCAGAAAAGGTCATGGCAAGAACCTTGTCTCCAATTCCTAATTTTTTGATATCTTTTAAAAATACATTTACCGAGTCTGATAATTCTTTTAGCAATTCGGCATGTACTCCCTCTAAAGAGTTTCCAGCTAATATCTGATTTCTATGTGTATCAAACTTTGGTAGTTGTACCAAAAAAACTTTTGTCTGGCTTCCACCACTTAATAAACGAGCTACTGTTTTTAGTTGATTGGAAAGATTAGTATCGGGATAGTCCAAAGTATTTTTACCCTTATCAAAAACTTCGGAAATCCGTTTTGCATAAACATTTGTTGTATTCTGAACCCCAGAGATATATCTCATTTGACTCCCAAAGAATGTATCGTCAAATTTTTCAGGGGCCTTCCCACCTACATTGACGATGGAATTGTAATACCCACCAGGATTCTGTCCAGAAAGATTTACATTGCATTCATGGTGTTCGTCTATTTGAAAAAGTAAAGATGTATTTGGGTTGCCTAATTGGATAGCCAAGGGATCTTGAAAATCCTTAGAAGAAACGAGCTTATCGGGATAAGCGCATTCCATAAATTTTCCTATCCATCCTTTTTTAGGTTGTTTCGCATCCGGATTCCCATCTCCCCCAGTCATCCAAAGGTCGCTAGACTTGAAGTGAGAAAGATTAGTATTTGGGTAACTTACTGATTGCACAATAGACATACGACCATTTTCATAATGATACTTGAGTGAGTCCAAATTCGGATGCAGGCCAAGTTGTTGTTGAAGAGACAAAGTTTTATCTAGGTGGATTAGTTTTTTTTCATTTATGCGAATAGTCGGTCTAAGGGATGCATATTTATCATATTGGTTGATAGGCACAAATGTATTCAGACCATCATTTCCACCTTTTAATTGAATTAAAACCAACACATTGGAATTGTCTATTGATGATTCTAAACTAGGAGGCTCACTAATTTTTACACTCAGTTGGTTGAGCATAATAGGTACAGGAGATGCCCCCATAAGGGAAAGTAAATAATTAAATCTTCTTCTATTCATAATCTAGAAATTACATCACTTGAAATTCAGGCGCATTGGCAATTGCGACCAATAGTCTATCCAAAGACCCCCTAACAATGCTTGAGTCATTTGTATTTTTATAGTTTCTCCATTCTGAACGCCAGACTTTTTCAGAGTGCCCATCTAAAAACTTTGTTTGTAGAAAGTAATTGAATCTATTTTCACTAATAGGTAAAGGGAATAAATACAATACAAGTGTTTTTACTATTTCATCTGCAAGAAAAGGGTTCGAAATAGAATTCTCTATAAAGTCTACAGTATCTAATCGAACCAAACCAAAATCCTTATCATCCTCTTTAGCTCTTAATAGCTGAACCATAAATTGATATCTCCCTACGATTGAAGTAGAATTAATCCATCCTTTATCATACTTTGGTTCTTGATAAAACGGTGGATATCCAGCTACATCTTGAGGATAAAACGGCACAAATCCCATGGAATCTTTGTACACATTTTTGAGTAAGCCTAATGTAAACCAATTTATATAATGAGCTCTCGGGTTATTTATAGGATCTGGAACAGATAGGTTAAAGAAACTTATAGTCTGTAGAGTAAGTTCTAATGGCGATTTTATAAGGCTACCTATATGCACTATAGATTCTACGGATTCTGAATCCCCTAAAAAATGACGACTCATCAAGAGTCTTCTCATTACAGGTTCAATCTTGTAGTCATTTTCCAGAAACAATTTAACCAAGGGGTTTATTATATTTTTTTCAGTAGATTCATCAATGTAGGCATTGACGAAAAAACGATAAATTTTTCGACATATATTTTGCGCCGTTGCTCTCTGATCAAAAATCATATCCACAAAATCCTGCAACTCTCTCCACATATCATTCTCGGACTTTGCTCCTTTGATTTTTCTTCTATCAAATGCTGCGCTAAATATTTTATCAGAATTGTCGTGAAGAGAAAATTCTACATCTCCTCTAGTAGGTCCTCTCAGTATAACTACATCTCTCAGGGCTTTCTGAAAGTTCATATTCTTAGGCCCCTTTATAAAGCCTGTCAAAAGTTTAGCAGCAGTCCTTACATCATCTTCCGTATAAGTTGTGTAGTTTCCTGATCCAATCTGAGGCCCTTTACCAATAGTAAATAATTCAAAAAACTCTCGAGCAAAATTTTCATTAGGGTTATCTTTCGAATTCGTATAATTATCCAGATACTCCAACATCAAATTATTGACTACTATTTCATAAGCCAATTCTTTATACGTTTTGAGTACATGATCTTTTAAAAGGTGCAAGTAATCAAAAAATTCTTGAGGTCCAATTTTATGAATATGATATACTACAGCGAAATTTTGATGCAAGAAAAATGTAAACTTAGAATAAATACTGGGGTCTTTTCGAGCATTATCTATCCACCACCCAAGTACAGCTCTTGATTGTATTCTAGGAATAGAGCCTCCCGCTCGAGTATTTCTTCTACGCTTTCCTCGATGTAGATCTATGAATGGCAGTTTATTTTTAGGATCAAGGGGTTCTTTGTGCTCAGGGGAGTATGGCGTAAATAAAACATCCATGGCCTCTTTAGCAGTCAACTTAGCAAACTG